>JAIJEI010000016.1 GCA_022739095.1 Bifidobacterium sp. | reverse complement strand
GTACTGAGTCCAAGGAAAGGGCTGCGGGCACAGTCCCCTCTCCTTGTTGTGCCGTCATACCGGAATCCCAATCATCTGTTCTCGAAGATGCGTGCCCATGTCTCCATGGAAGCGATATCATGGCTTCGGTATTGCGCAGATAGCTTCTTCCAGTTCCTCAGGATTCGGCGTGCAAGTCGGTACCCTTCACGCATGTTTTTACGGAAACGCTTATTGTCTCGTTTCAGCCACGCCACGCCATTCCCATCAGCCGTCGTGACCAGCGCCGAATTCACGTGATCAAAAGCCGACCAAGTCCAAGTGGCATCTTGTGCAGGAATGATGCCGTCAGGGCGAAGGGCTGTATTCGGGTCCACATTTGAAATAAAACTCTTGATGATTAGTTTGATGGCAGAGATGTAGATTCTCTTCATAGTTGAAGGGTGACTTCTCAAGGGCTCAATTTCACCAGCAGGCTCTGGGAACGCCTCGATGCTGTCTGCAGCCTGGGCGTCGGGATAGTTCGCGCGGAATTTACGTATCTCGCTGAGTTTTGCCGGCAGGCAATCAACAAAATATTGCGGGCCTCGGAGAATATCTTTCAACGCCATGTGGTGCAACGCCATGGCCGAATAGATAAAACGAAGACCCAAACTGGCGTCGGTGTACAAGGTCTCCATCAACATGCGAGGAGGGCGGTCTGGATATGTCAGCAGAGCGGTGATCCATCGGTTGCGTTCGGTGAAGTATTCTTCCCATGAGCGAGCTGGATCCTTGTCGTGCCACGCCTGATGCCACACTGCCACACCTGGCAGGCATACGGTTGGGAAACCGGCGTTCTTGGCTCGTAATCCGTATTCGATATCATCGAATTTGATAAATGCGGGTATCGAAAGACCGACCTTCTCAACAACCGTGATTGGAATCAGACACATCCACCAACCATTGAAATCCTCATCGATACGTTGGTGACGATCAGGGGAATCACGAAGCGGCTCCATGGAAAAGTCATGGTTGTATTCCAAGCCTTTAGATGGCTGCATCCACATCCTCTGTTGATTGATCCGTTCACCTTGCGTATATAGCATGGTGCGGTTATCCAAGTGGAGCATGCCTCCACCCACAAGCAGTGGACGTATTGTGTAGTCAGCGAACTGTATCGCACGAAGAATCGATTCCGGTTCGCTGACGGCATCGTCATCTAGCAGCAATATGTAATCGCTGCTACCGGCCTTGACCGTTTCATACATTCCTCGGGAGAAGCCCCCGGAACCCCCTAGATTCGATTGTTGAATATACGTCAGCTGTGTTCCCAGCTTTGCTGACACCTCAGCAAAGCCTTCTCGATCTTTCACCAGATCGTTGCCTTGATCCGTGCAGTACACAGTGTCCAATCGATTCCGTAGCGCGGAATCCTCGGCAATGGTGCGTAATTGGTTCATGCAATATGAAGCACGGTTGAACGTTGCAATAGCTATGGACATGGAAGTGCTACGACGAGTAGTGCGATCTTCGAATGGGACAGACCATATGGCGTCAGCAATTGTTACCGTTCCATCAAGCGATTCCGCATCAAACCAGAAGTATCCACCATCCATCAGACCCGACATCGGGATATCCATATCGATGGACATTGCTGATTCCGAAGCTGTCACAACGCGCTCTGCAACAGGGTAGATCAGACCCCGTCCGGTTGAGCGGAAGATACTGATTTTGGCGTTTCCTTGAACGGAAACGCCAAATCTTACGGTCTTTACACCAGTCCAACGACGCCAATATGATGCAGGAAACGCGTTGAAGAATGTACAACATGACACATGTCCATGATTCTTTAATGCAATCGAGGTGCGTCCCTTGACATCAAATTCATTGCAGGAAACCTCGTTGGAGAATCCCGAGTTTCGGATCATTCGTTGCAACGTAGACTGGTTCATAGATTCAAGTGACACTTGACGAGTATCGATTCGAGCATCCAAAGTGGTTTTCGCGATGTGGGGGCGAGTCCAATCGATTGCATATAAAGGAAGAGTCTGCTCGGCATCTTTGATCGGGTATACGACTCGCATGACCGTTTCCCATGCTTGTCTTAAGCCAGTGTCTTCCAAGGAATTATTCTGGATCATGCGTATTGTCTCCTGCTGTGAGTCTCTCCGCCGTACTAACGATGATAGTCCATCTAGTTCGTCGCATTCTGAGCAATCCACTGCGGTTGCCTTAGACTACGTTCGGAATCTCGATCATCGTACGACTCGATTATGGATGCCGGCCATACAGGAAAGGGAGCGACAACGCTGATCGTATTGTCGCTCCCTTTCCTGTATTCGGTGTGATGCGGTTTGGATTATTCGGCTGTCCCAGAATCCAGCGACTGCGAGGTGGAAGCCTCGCATTGCTCATCCTTGATAAGGTTAATCGTCATTGCCGTGTCATTCAATAATGCGTATTGACGATTCTTCGAATCGCGGATGGCGAAGGAACACGAATTGTCATCATTGGTGAAGGCAATCATATCGGACGGAAGTTTAGGATTGCTATTGGGGGTACGCAACGAAGCCACCAATTTGAAATTGCCGTTATTGAAGATATTTAACGGCATCTCAAAGTGTGCGACGCGATGTCCCGGCTTCGTCATCTTAAGCGTATTGGCGCCTGTGTCGTACGATATGCCGCCACGTTTGATGTCGTGGAGCGCAATGGCCAGATAGAATACGGTCGGTTCATTGAACTCATATTCGACGTCAAATGTGAATTTGTCGGAGCTTGTGCATATTAACGGGCAGGTCGGAATAATCCGTAATTTCGGCACGCGCTTATTAAGACCGATGGGGAAACGGCTCTCGTCTTTCTTTTCTTTCTCCTTGCTTTCTAGGTTTTCCAAAGTGTAACGATCTGCGACATCATCCTTATTCCCTGAAGCGATGATAACGCCATCTTTGATGAGGATTGCCTTGTTGCAGTATTTCTTGACTGCACTCATGTCATGTGTCACCAGAATGACGGTTTTGGTGGGATCGTGTTTGACGTGTGCAAAGAAGTCATCGCATTTACGCTGGAATGCCTCATCGCCAACTGCGAGCACTTCATCAAGTACGAGGATATCTCCCTTGGCTTGGATGGCTACGGAAAACGCCAAACGAACTTGCATGCCGGAAGAGTAATTCTTCAGCTTCTGGTCCATGAACTCTTCAAGCTCTGCGAATTCTACGATGTCATCGTACATGGCGTCGATTTCATCGCGAGTGAAACCAAGCAGGGCACCGTTGAGATACACATTCTCACGACCGGTGAGTTCAGGGTTGAAACCCACTCCAAGTTCGATGAATGGCACCAACTTCCCGTTGACCTGGATGGTGCCGGAGTCTGGAACGTAGATTCCAGAGATAAGTTTCAGCAGGGTGGATTTTCCAGAACCGTTACGACCGACAATGCCAAAGAAATCGCCTTGACGCACTTCGAAATTAATATCACGAAGCACATGCTGCTCTTTGTAGCCTTTGATGCCTTTTGCCCAATTGATTACCAGCTGCTTTAGTCCGGTAGCCTGTTCTGTGGGCAGTTTAAAATACTTGCCCACATGGTTTACCGACAGCACGACGGGAGAATTGGATTCATTGGTGGTTTCAACGATTGAGGAATAGTCAGTCATAGAGTTATCCATTACATAACCTCCGCGAATTTGCGGTTATTCTTTCGGAATACATGGATACCCAGCCAGAATATGAGTAACGCAAGGACAACAGGAATCAATCCTGTCGCCGCATGAGCGCTAAGTGTCCAAATAGTTGGCTGCGTGGCCGGTGCGATAAGATTGTGCCGGATATCTTGCACTGTTTGCGCAATCGGGTTTAACAACTGAATCTGGGCGATGCGTTTGCCGTAAGGTTGCAATGCCTGATTATCCATCACCATGTTGAGCGGATAGATGACGGGCATGGCGTAAAACAGCACTTGCTTAAGAACATCCCACAGGTGAGCGATGTCGCGAAAATACACATACATAGAGCTCAGCAGTAAAGCGATACCCAGAGATAACACATATAGTTCGATGAAGTTCAGCGGTAATAGAATCATGCGCCAGGTAAACTGTACGTGATTGAATATCGCGAAAATAATCACCACCACCAAGTTAATGGCATAGCTGATGAGCGCGCCGATAGTGGAAGACACCACCACAATGTAATTCGGGAAGTGAATCTTACGGAGCAAATCGCCGCGATCGACTACTGAACGGAGACCAACGGAAGTGGCTTCCTCTATGAACTGCCACGTGCTGATGCCAAGCAGCAACACTACAGGATATGTAGGAGTGCCATCAGACATGCGTAGGAATTTGGCAAACACTACATACATCACGCAGAACAGCATCAAGGGTTTGAGCACCGACCATGCGATGCCGAGAAATGAACCCTGGTAACGCAGTTTGAAATCGGTGCGCACCAGCTCTCGAAGTACCACTATCGAATAATGGTAACGTTTTCTGAGTTTTTCAATCATACTTGTCACGAGGCCATTGTCCTTACTGATTGACGGCAAAATGTCTGCGTTGATCCGTCAGTGTGCGGATTTGCTGATCGGTGTCTGCGGGAAGTCGATCTGCGGATTAAAACTGCGTGCTTCCAGCAGCTTGCCATATACTTGGCGCTGAAGCTTTTTGTCCACGTTGCCTTGACGCATATTGTTGCGAACCATCGCGCAGAAGCGAAGATACGGGTACAGGCCTTCATGGTGCAAGTGGTAGGAAGCCTCATTTCGGGCGCCGTAGAGGAATTTCCATACGTTCTTCTCGTTGATCATGCCAAAGTTCACGCCCCTGTTCACGCCCATATCGTGCAGCACCACGCTGTCAAGCACCTGCACGCCGGGGCATGCTCTGGTGATACGCAGCGTGTACTCGGCATCATCGAACCAGATGAAGTATTCCTTGTACGGCAGGCCGAATGCCTCCATGACCCAGCGGGGAATCAACACGGAAACGAAAGAGCATCGACTGACCAAGACGATATCGAGGCCTTTGGCTTTAAGGCGGCCCCAATCCCATGTCGGGATGGGATTGTTCATCTCGGAAATGGTGCCGTCGATGAATTTGACTAGGGAACAGGCGAATGGCACGTCTGGTCCAAGTTCGGCAACCGCATCGCCGTACCCCTTGAAGAGCTTGTCCAGAGCGTCCGGTTCGGGATATCCGTCATCATCGAAGATCCAAGCGTAATCACACCCGATCTCGTACGCCCGACGCATGCCAGCAGAAAATCCACCAGCGCCGCCCTCGTTCTTCTCAAGGGTCACAATGTCAAGCTGCACCGAATCCGAATACTTGAAATTGGCCGCATATTCTTTCAAAAAGGAATCCGTGCCATCGGTCGCCGCATTATTCACAATGACCAACTGATCGGGCAACCGTGTCTGTGCTTCCAAAGAAGACAGAACCTTCTTCAGTTTTTCTAGACGATTGAACGTCACTACAACCGCTGCAATTTTCGTATTCTGCATTAGTGGCTCCACTCCGTCAACATGTTGCGGAAATATTCGTTTGCCGACTGCAATTCAGAGAATTTCTCCAGCCGATCCTTCTCCGCCTCCCAAAGTTTCTTCCTGTTCTCTTCGCTCTCGAGAACTCTTCCCACTATAGCCGTGGCATCATGGACGAACTGAGCGGACCCTCTGCGGCACAATCCCTGCGGCGGCACAAGCGTATCCTGCGAACCCACGTTCGAAGAAATCACGGGAATGCCTGCGGACACCGCCTCAATCGTGGTCAGAGTAATGCCTTCATTCATGGACGAGACGAGCAGTATGTCCGTCTGTGCATAGGTCTGACTCACCGGCGTGGACATGGAACAACGTTGGATGACCGTCCCGAGGCCATATCGTTCGATGAGCCGATCGACGAATTCATCCATATCGCCATTGCCCTGCATGATGAAGCGAAGCTTGCCGGGGAACTTCTTGTTCAGTTCTCGCACCGCGAGGATGAAGGTCTCCGGGCGTTTCTGCCGGACGTTGCGGCCCACGAAACTGATGGTCAGGGGTTTGGAGATGTCACGGGACTTGAACGTCGGAGTCTTGCTGTCGGCGGTAAGACCGACAAGAGGCGCATCCACCACCTTCTTCGGATCGATATGATGAACATCCTCCATCCAATGTTCAAGCTGGGGAGAGATGACATGGTGTATATCTATCCATTTATCGCGGGCCACGGACTCACTGGGGTATCCGCCATGGAAAATGTATTCCACAATATGCAGGGAATCGACCACGTGGGTTTCGGGGAAGTAGCGCTTTACCCACCACACGTTGTCGTACATCCACTGGCAATGATGAATAAGCACACCCACGATATTGAACTGTTCGAATAGCGCTCGCAGCAACGTGGCGTCCCCGACACGATCCTGCAGGGGCAAAGTGAGCGGCAACAATACGGCATCATCAAACTCGTGACGTGTAATCCAAGGTTGGTGGCCATCGGAATCCGTGATAATGATTGGCAGCAGCCCCGCCTGCCGGGCGAGGGTGACGGTCTCCATCGCCCAACGTTCGGCCCCACCTGATTGCAGCCAGTGCATTGCGATGATTACGGCTTTTGGCGCATCAGGCGCGGCCTTTCCCGGAACGATCTCGACCCACGGATGATGGCTGTATCCAGACTCATTAACTCTTGTGATGGTAGCGGGTTCGAATGGCGCAATGGCCGTTTTGCCGATTCGCTCACGTTGCACTCGTTTTGCTTCGCGCAGCATGTCGAAGAACGCTGGCGCCTCGGACTCGACTTTACGGTACAAGCGAGCATGCCTGTCAACAGGTCGATTCTGTTCCACATCATCATCGGTGGCGTCGTCAGGAGTCAACAGCAGACAGCGAATGTTGCGATCCACAAGTTGTTCATCACCTGCGAAATAATGCGGTGAAAAATAGGATTTCTCCTTGACCGAGGAAGTCGCCTGAAATACTGCAAAAGGCTCCAGTCCAGCCTGCTCCGTCAATACACCATTCAACGTTGAAGTGTCGGTCAAGCGAGGATACTGCCATTTCTGACCCATGTACAACTTATACGTAAGCGTTCGTCCCGGCTGGATTAGAGCATTGTAGTCCACTGCTCCGAGTGTCAGACGGCGTTGGCGTTCACTGAGCTTTTCAATCAGGCGCGCGCCTTCTTCGTCAATATGGAAAAAATGTCGCATAACTCTTATGGTAGTGAAAGGCATGGGCAGAGACCCATGCCTTTCACTCGAGAACATCATCCGGGATCTGGTCGAACGAGGCAATTCCGTCACTGCTGATGTTCGGTTACCGCATTGCATCGCTGCGGCTGACCATTCCATTGTCGTGATTGTTGTCGGACCGCAAAGGGCACCCATTGGGAGATCGGCATCAACCGTTTGACCCTATGAGGCGATAGTAATCTCCATATACTGCAATCAGAGGTTCTCAGTGGATTCGTGCTGCATCGAAGCGGGGAATACCGACTGGCGCACTCTATACGGTACGACTTGTTCAGTACAGTTGATTGGCTTCGCGCTTCTTCTTTCGAGCGATACGTAGCGACTCGGCAGGGAACTTCGAGCTAGCCGTTGCGGAAACCGGGGCGGGATGGTCCACTGACACATCCAAGTTGGCCCAGCCAGTGCCGAGGTCCATCAAAGATCCATGTTTTATGTCGTAGTATTCATTCCCGAATCCCATGGCGATTCCCCGCGCTCCGGCGCATGCACCCAGCAGATGCATATGGAAACGACTGGAGATCCAAACCGTGTCGGCGGCATTCGGGAAACCATAATTCCATAGATGGCTGAAAGGAAGAAGCCATACTTCACCGGGCCATTGGTCCTTGAAAAGATCCAGCGACCATGAATCTTCCGGAGGAATCGCCTCAACGAGGAAAATCGGCTCACTTTTCTCTACTCCCGATAGCAGTAGAGAATCGACTGCGGCTTTGACGGCTTTCGGGTTGCGACCCACGACATCTTGTTGGAGGCATACGAAGGCGCGGGCAGACGCATTCTGCTCCAACCAGTCAGATCCCGTGTTCGCGATTTCCAGAAACGCATCATCAAAACCACGTTCCGTGCCCGCTATGTCCGCGCTTCTGCTATCTCGGACGCTCATATGATCAAAGGCGGTAAGGCTTGTTCGTGCGAGGAACAGGTCGATTCCCTTCAAAGGCGCAAGTCCCAAGCCGGTTCCGTAGAGCAGGACTTTGGGATTCAGCTCCTTCAACTGGGCTAATGCCACCAAAAGCAGCACGTTAGCCTTCCAGAGCTGATTGATATAACCGCCGCCGAGGAGATGAACGGTATCCATGCTGCGCAACAGATCGATGCCGAAATCTTCCCGGGGTGTTCCCCCATCGCGAATCCAGCCCCGTATCTTCTGCGCCGCCGCCTCGGAATCATCCAACAAGTCGGAAGTATTCCAAACCAACTGCCATAATGTGTTTACAACGTGTAAATGAGGATGCTCATCCTTCAGCAACAGACTGGAGTGACTGGGGTTGGGACAATCCAACCAAATCTCGCTATCCGGATCGGACTTCGCCAAGAAACGAATCCAGGCTCGAGTGATGAACTCATCTCCCCAATTCGGCTGTCCGGCTGTGGAAACAAGATAATGACGCCTTGCGCGCGACTTCCTCGGGCCTGCATTAAACCATTTCATATCTCTAAGTTTAAACATGAGATGTCGGGAAGGTGTCATGATTATGTTGCCGCCTCAACATGGCGAAACTGTTGGTCTCGACGATGAATGCCTTGCGATCGTTCTTGGCCATGACATCAAGGACGACACCCGTCACGAACAGCAGCAGCCCGGCGATGACAAGCATGACCGCTCCGATCAGCGTGGGGAAGCGGGCCACCATGCCGGTGTTCCAGAAATCCACCGTCACCGTGCCGCACAGCACGACACCAAGGATGCCGAGGACGCAGCCGATGCCGCCGAAGAACGGGAGCGGCTTGTATTCGCGGATCATGCGGAAAATGGTGCCCATCACCTTGATACCGTCGCCCACAGTATCGAGCTTGCTGACCGAACCTTCGGGGCGGTCCCGATACTGAATCGGCATCTCATAAAGGCGGAGGTTGTTGTTCAACGAGTGGATGGTCATCTCGGTTTCGACCTCGAAGCCGCGCGACAACACAGGATAGGTCTTGACGAAGGTGAACGAGAAAGCCCGGTAGCCGGTCATAATGTCGGTGACATTGGCGTGGAACAAGCCGTTGATGGAACCGCGAACCAGACGGTTGCCGAAGTTGTGGAAGGGCCTCTTGTTCTCCTGGAAGTACGTGGAACTCAGTCGGTCGCCGATCACCATATCGTAGCCTTCGAGGACCTTGTCCACCATGGTCGGCGCGGCGTCGGCGGGGTACGTATCATCACCGTCGGCCATGACGTACACGTCGGCATCGATGTCCTCGAACATGGCGCGGATTACGTTGCCCTTGCCCTGGCGCGGCTCCTTACGGACGATCGCGCCTTCGCCCGACGCTATCTCGGCGGTGCGGTCGGTGGAGTTGTTGTCGTATACGTACACGTCGGCATCGGGCAGCGCCGCTTTGAAGTCGCGCACCACCTTGCCGATGGTGACTTCCTCGTTATAGCAAGGAAGAAGCACGGCGATTATCGGTTCAGCTTTCTCGGACATGAGGCCCAAGTATAGCGTTTGTTGCGAACGACATAATAGTGGTGAAAAGACTTGTTCTGCTGGTCTCCCTTGTCTGGGGCGTGCGGGCGAGAGCATGCCGTACCCGTTTTCAACGGATGCGGTACGCATAACTTAGTGATCGAACGGTGGGGCGTCCGGCCACTGCTTGCGCGTTGGATGTCTGCTCGGAGTTCTGTCGTTCCCTGTTGCGCTGGCGCAACAGGATGAGACCGGTTCATGTCAAAGGTTATCCTTGTTCCTCGGTATCGTTGGCAGAACCGCTTCGATAAAATGGCAGGTGTTGCAGCATGGTCCAGTTTCTTGGTGTCTTCTCTTTGAGAGGGGTGAAGAGAAGATTGGCCGGGGCTTTCTCCATCTGAGTGTTTTAACTATCTATTTAGTAATTAGTAAAGAAAGACGACAGAATGATGATCTGGTTGAGTTTTTTTGTTGCAATATTGGCAACGGTTTTCATCCTATATGCGCCGGGCTTCCTTTTGATGAAGGCTGCTAGGCAGACTTCAATCAATGCCCTGGCTTTCGCGCCTCCGCTGACTTTAGCGATATATGCGATAGTTGAGATCGTTCTATCCAAGGCGGGGGTGCCTGGCAACTGGTATACGATCTTCCTGCCCTTCCTTATTGTTGCTATTCTTCTCTTTATCTTCTCAATATGTATGAGGCACAAAGAAAAGAGAAGCATCAGATGCGCGCTGACCAATCTATCAGATACGTTCCCGTATTGGATGATGGTTGTTCTATATGTTGCAGTCGGGTCAGTTGTTAGTTTAATAGTCTTTATTAGGCATATGCATGGTCCGAATTCATACACTCAGTTGTATGATAACGCATGGCATATGGGAATCATACAGAAATTCCTCGCTAGCGGAGATTTCTCGACGCTCAATGCGGGCGATATTGTGGCAACCTCGGGCTCTACATTTTATCCAACAGGATGGCATTCATTGGTGGCCTTAGTGGCATCGATGACGGGATTTTCTGTGCCTGTTTGTATTAATGCAAGCATATTTGTTATCCTGAGCATAGTATATCCGATTTCCATGTTCGTATTGGTGGGCAAGTTAAGTGCATACAATAACAACGTTATTGTGGCTGGAGCATTTACAGCACTTATGTTTGCTGCATTCCCATGGCGATTCCTGACGTTTGGACCCCTCTATTCGAATCTGCTTTCTTTCAGCATCATACCGTTGGTAATCACTGTGGCTCTTAATATGGTTGAAGCGAAGCGGGGCGTTAAAGAACGTATTTTCTTGGTTTCCGTCTTCGTCTTGTCAACTATAGGTGTTGCCGTGACACAGCCGAATGCGGTCTTCACCATGGGTCTACTCGTAGCACCTTATATCTTCCTTCAGATTCCCGGTTATCTCGAATATGCCGGAATAACAAAGCATCGCAATATTGCTGTTGCTGGCGCGTGTGTTGCATTGATGATGGCAATAGCAGGTGTATGGTCGTTAATCTACAACGCGAAGTTCATGCAAAGAACGGTGACCTGGCAGTGGCCGTCATATGAGAAGAAGATACAGGCGTTTATTGATATTGCCTTCGTTGGTTTCCGCAATGCTGAGCCACAGATTCTGCTTGGTGTTCTGGTGCTTATAGGAATGGTCTATACCGTTTTCCATAAGCGTCTTCTGTGGATTACCTGTGGCTATATTATTATGTGCGGATTTTATGCCGTGAGTTCCTCCACCGAAGGATTCCTCAAGAACGTTCTCACTGGATTCTGGTATCACGATCAATATCGTTTAGGGGCTTCTGCGGTGTTCTATGGAGCTGTTCTGGCTGCAATGGGTCTGTGGAATCTGATGATAGTCATCGTCAGATTGGTTCCTGAGAACCTGATAGGTGCGTCGAACTCCAGGAACAAATGCATTCTATCGACGTTCTGTGTTCTATTGATTGTTCTGGTTAATTACTTCCCTTCGTTCTATCTGAGCGGCAGAGGAGATTACGTTACTGCGTTCGGTGCCATCACGCGAGATATCAGCTACTGGAACTCTCCCTCTGAACCCAAAAGCTATACGGCTACGGAGGCCGCTTTCGTTGAGAAGGTAAAGAAGGTTGTTCCAAAGGAAGCGATTATTCTCAACCAACCCTACGACGGTAGCGCCTATGCATGGGGCCAGAACGGTCTCAACGTATACTACAAAGCCTGGGAAGGCAATTGGATGGGTGCTCCTTCAGATGATAATAGTCTGATCAGTGAGTCCTTGGACAAGATTGCGTCGAATCGCGAAGTGAAAGAAGCGGTTAGAAGAGTTGGGGCAAAGTACCTCCTAGTTCTGGATAAGAGTGATTTCAGCAAGGATAAGAATGACGTTTCCATGATGAAATCAATCTATGCAAGCTATCCTGAGCGTAAATGGTCGGGTATTGATGAGGTTTCTGATGCGACCGAAGGATTCAAGGTCGTTCTGTCTCAGGGGGCCATGCGACTATATCGGATAACGGTGTGACAAATGTGCGGCAGGATTTATGCAAATTCTGCCGCACATTTTCCTCTATGTAATAGATTTGTTGGGGATAATCGTGCAAGAATCCAGCTTAAAGCAATGATGCCCTGCTGTAGTGGTTCCCGTGAAGATCGATCTTCGTGTTGTGTGACAATACTCTACTTCTATAGAGTGAAAAGTCGTCCGATATACGGAATTTTCCGTAGTGATGCGGATACTGCAAGGCATGCGGCAAATACGCACGTGCACAGTAATATGTTCAGCAAGGTCATTGCAACAGAGTTCATATTTCCCGTAAACTGGAACCGTGGCAACGATTGCAATTTATTTAGCAAGATTAATCCCATGAGGTGAAGCATGTATATTCCGAACGTATTCATGCCAATTACTTGAAAGATTCTGGACCAGATACCTTGAACGTTCACTTGACCCACTGTCAACACAATCAGTATTGTTGCGATGAATGTTGGTAACAGCAGATATCCGTTTTCCACGGTCAAGTTGGTGCCATGCGCGGCGTGTTGATATCTCTGGATCAGCAATGTCAAAACGTAGCAGAGGGCAATGCCGATACATGCCTTGGCTGGAGAAATTGCAGACAAAAGGTGTAGAGCATCATCGGAATGTTTTGCCTGTGTTCGCTTTAGATGACGTCCGATTACACCTCCAACTAAGACGTACAGTAGAACGTATCCGTATGGGCCGAAGATGCAGAATTCCCCAAGAGAGGAGGTGAGTGAAGCATAATCACGGTTTGTCATGGTTCCTACTGCCTGAAGGATAAACGTCAGGGAATCCTTTCCTACTGTGAAAACAGTCAGAACCACTAATAATGCGTTGAATGCGATTTTATGTTCTGTGTCAAAAGCTAATTTCATTACAGGAAGAACAAGATACACTGCAATCAGTGCATTCATAAACCAGAAATATCCAGTTGGATAATCCCCGAATCCTCCTCCAAGCAAGAAGATGGCAAGATCCTTCGCCGTCACTGGATGTGATCCGTCAACGAAGATGAAGAACGTTGCGGCAAGCAGTTTCCATATTGTAACCACAATAATGATGTTCAATGTTTTCCGGTAATGCTTCACCTCATCCATGTCTCGGGGGAGAAGCAGTGCGCCGTTCACGGAGAAAAACAGTGGCACACAGACCACGCATAGCACGGTTATTAGCGTTCCGGCAAGACCTCTGGAATAATATCTTGTATAAAACGAATAGTGAAGCATCACAACAAGAAACATTGCAATAAATTTGATGATGTCATAACCGATCACACGTTTTTTTTTCATTAGCCTACGTCGTATCCCTTCGGTATTTGCGGTTGCAAGTATCTTACAATTCATCTCTCACGTCGCGGCTCGCATAGCGGTCAACAACATGTCGGCTCATGCAAAATCTAAGAACAACGGTATGGGGATAATAGTAAAACGCATGCTTGAGAATTCGAGCGTTTCCGTCGTAATGCTTCTTCCTTGCCATAACGTGGAAGCCGCCATCGTCAATGTGGTACGCAACTTCAGAACGGCGATGCCCGGTACCGAGGTCGACGTCATGGCCAAGAACGATCGCAAGGCGTTCATCGTCGAGTCCAACAGTTTCGCCATGTTGAGGCGCAGATAGCCGTTTCCCCATTGGCTCCTTCCTTGTGCAAGGAAGGAGTTTTTTTGTTGTCCCGGCACCGATGCCGCGCCGATGAGGGATGCTTCTTGGGTGGGGGGGGGCGACACGCCGAAGAGGGGTGGCGTGTCCGGGATTTTCCGCTGTTTCCGCAGGATGTTTCGATGCTTGGGCGGTGTGGTGTAAGATGATACTAAAGCGGTTTAGTTACCCACCGGTTCAACGACGAACAACAGCTGGTGGGTGCCAAGCCGTGGGGCGCCGGCCAAACGCCCCGATCAATGAAGCTCGGCGCATCGGACGAGTCTCATCAAGGAAAGGAAGAACCCATGCACGTCACTCAGAAAATCCTCGGCATCACCTGCGCCGTAGCCGCGCTGGTAAGCGTCTCCGCCTGCGGCTCGTAGGGCGGAGGGACAACGGCGGACGGTAAGAAAGAAGTCTCCTTCCAGACCTGGAATCTGAAGAACGATACCTACACGCCGTATTTCAACGACCTTATCGCCGCGTTCGAGAAGGAGAACCCGGACGTCAAGATCAAGTGGATCGATCAGCCCGCCGACGGATACACCGACAAGATCAACGCCGACGCCGCAGCCGGCACCCTGCCCGACATCGTGGACATGAGCCCCAATGGCGCTTACAGCCTCGCCAAGGCGGGGGTGCTGATGAACCTGAGCACGGAGGCGCCCGACGCCGCCAAACAGTTCACCAAGTCGTCATGGGATGCCGTGACCTTCAAAGGCGAGAACATCGAGAAAGGCGCCTACGCCTTCCCGTGGTATCTCAACTCCGGTGTGCAGTACTACAACAAGAAGGTCCTGACCCAGTGCGGCATCGACGCCTTGCCGCAGAACATGGACGAGTTCTTCGCCGCAGCCTCCACGCTCGGCAAGAACTGCGCCGGCACCACGATGGTGGCTTCCACTCCGACGATCGAATCGCTCGGCCAGTACGGTGCCAAGCTCATGAACGAAGACCAGACCGCGTTCACCTTCAACGACGCCAAGGGCGTTGAGCTGGTCCAGCATTACATCGACATGTACAACGAGAAGTCCCTGTCCGCAGATGCGCTCAACAACCTGTGGACCGGCGAAGGCGACGCCTTCAAGCAGGGGTCGGTCGCCTCGCTGGCGGGTTCGGCCTACTCGGTCTCCGACTTCGAGGAGAATGCCAAGGAACTCTACAAGAATCTCGGCATCACCGAGCGTCTGCTCGGCGAAGGCGGCAAGATGAACGTCGCCATGGAGACCCTCGTCGTCTCCAAGAACGCCAAGAACAAGGAAGAGGCCTTGAAGTTCGCCGAGTTCGTGACGAACAAGGAGAACCAGACCAAGTTCTGCAAGTCCTCGCACACCTTCCCGTCCGCCAAGGGGGCCGTCGAAGACCCGGCGTTCTCCCCGACCGGCGACTCCATGCAGGATCAGGCCGTCAAACTTGCCTCCAAGGCCGTGCTGGACGACGACTGGTTCGCCTCCCCGGCCCCGTTCTCCGAGAACGCGAAGAACGGCCTGCGCGAGCAGATCGCCCTTGCCATCCAGGGCAAGCAGTCCGCCCAGGAAGCCCTCGAC
The DNA here is from genome assembly GCA_022739095.1 of Bifidobacterium sp. Taxonomy (GTDB): domain Bacteria; phylum Actinomycetota; class Actinomycetes; order Actinomycetales; family Bifidobacteriaceae; genus Bifidobacterium. Next base: position 3,791 of record JAIJEI010000016.1, on the reverse strand, counting down.
AAGGTCGTCAAGATCGCCAATGAGGACTTGAACTCATGAGTGAATCCACTCCAACCGGATCCACGACCTCCGCGCGCGGCAGCTCCTCCAAAGCCGCCGCGCGCGGCGGTTCTCGCCGCCATGCCGGCGTGGACGTCGTGGATGAGGGGCACCGCATCCACGAAGGCACGGGCTTCGCCGCATGGCTGTTCGTGCTGCCCGCGCTCGCCGTGGCCCTGGTGTTCGTCATCGCGCCGTTCATCAACACGGTACGCCTGTCGTTCACCGACGCCACCTTCGCCCGCCCCGGCACGTTCGTCGGACTGGAGCAATACCGCAAGATGCTGGCCGATCCGGCCGTGCACACCGGCCTGCTCAACTCGTCGCTCTACGTGGTCTGCGTGGTGCCCTTCATGGTCATCCTGCCGCTGATTCTGGCCTCCCTGGTCTCGGGCAATTCCAAGATCCTCTCGTTCTTCCGGGCCTCCTTCTACCTGCCCGTGGTCGTTTCCACGGTCATCGTCGGTTTGGTGTGGACCAATATCCTGGCCCCGAAGGGAGTGGTCAATGCCGCGCTGAAGTCCGTCAACGCAATCAAGGACTATATCCCGTTCCTCACCGATCGCTGGCTATTGCTGTTCAGCGCGATGATGATCACCATCTGGACCGGCTTGGGCTACTACATGATCATCTACCTGGCCGCGCTGGCCAACATCGACCCCGGCCTCTATGAAGCCGCCGAGATTGACGGCGCCGGCGTGGTCCGCCGCTTCCTGCACGTCACCGTGCCGGGAGTGCGCTCCACCATGGTGCTCATCATGCTGTTGTCCAGCGCCGCGGCCTTCCGCGTGTTCAACGAAATATACGTGCTTACCGGCGGAACCGGCGGTGTGGGCGGCCAGGACGTCACGATGACCATGCTGGTCAAGAACTACGGCACCGGACTCAATGCCAAATACGGCTATGCCGGAGCGGTCAGCATGCTGATCTTCCTGATCGTCGGCAGCCTGATCGCCATCGAGTTTCTCATCGAAAGGAAGATGAGCAAGGATGCGTAAGACATCGAACAAAGTCGCGCAGTATGCGTTGCTGACCCTGTTCTTCCTCGTGCTGATCGGCCCGTTGTTCTGGCAGCTCACCTTGGCCTTCAAAGGCAAGGGAGACGACATCTACGCCGTCCCGCCCTACGTGTTTCCCCGGGATCCGACGTGGAGCAACTTCGTCGAGGCGTTCAACCGCATTCCCGTCCTGAGCTATTTCAAGAACTCGCTGATCGTGGCCGCCATCGCCGTGTGCGGCAACGTCGTGGGATCCACCTGCGCCGGTTACGCGCTCTCGCGCCTGGCCTTCAAAGGCAAACGTCTGGTCGTGCTGCTGATCTTCAGCGCCATGCTGATCCCCGGCGAAACCCTGCTGATCTCCCAGTTCATCATCGTCAAGAACATGGGTCTGCAGAACACGCTGATCGGCGCGGCGCTGCCCGGCCTGTGCGGCGCGATGAACGTGCTGCTCATGATGAACGCCTTCGCCGGCATCCCCAACGAGCTCGAGGAATCCGCCAAGGTGGATGGCGCCAACGTGTGGCAACGATTCTGGAACATCTGCGTTCCCCAAGTCAAGGGGACGATGACCGTCGTGACGATCTTCGCCTTCGTCGGCGCATGGAACGACTTCCTGTGGCCGTTGATCATCCTGTCCGATGACAAGGTGTACACGCTGACCGTGGGGCTGAACCGGCTCAAGAACCAGTTCGTCTCCGATCCGCGTCTGATCGCCGCGGGCACGGTCATCGCGCTCGTGCCGATCGTGATCTTCTTCCTGGTCTTCCAGCGCTACTTCTTCAAGGGCGTGGAGTCCGGTGGTATCAAAGGCTGAAAGGATGATGCGCATGAGATTCGGCGTCAACTACACCCCATCCCACGGCTGGTTCCACTTCTGGCTCGACCCCGACTGGCCGAGCGTCGAGGAAGACATGCGCCGCATCAGGAACCTGGGCATGGACCATGTGCGCATCTTCCCGGTGTGGCCCTACCTGCAACCCAACCGCACATGGATCAACCGCAAGGCCATCGCCGATGTACGCCGCATGGTGCACATCGCCGGCGAGCAGGGGATGGACGCCTATGTGGACGTGTTCCAAGGGCACCTGTCCAGCTTCGACTTCCTGCCGTCATGGCTGGTCACCTGGCACCGCGGCAACATGTTCGAGGACGCCGATGCCGTCAAGGCGGAGAAAACGCTCGTCGCCGAACTGTACGGGGAGTTGGCCCAGGAGCCGGCGTTCCGGGGGCTCACCCTGGGCAACGAACTCAATCAGTTCTCCGACCGTCCGCATCCCGCCAAAATGGCGACCTCGTCCCGGCGCATCAACGCCTGGCTGGCCGATCTGCTGGCCGTCGTCGACCGCAGGAAGCACGTGGCGTTGCACAGCGAAAACGACGGCGTATGGTATCTCGACCACCATCCGTTCACGCCGGTGCAGGCCGCGAACCTGGGCGACATGACCACGATCCACTCATGGGTGTTCAACGGCACCGCGCAAGGCTATGGCGCAATGAGCGAGGAATGCACCGCGCATGCGCTCTACTTGGCCGAGCTCTCCCGAGCCTTCGCCCGGAACCCCGACAGGCCCGTATGGCTGCAGGAGGTCGGCGCCCCGCAGAACGTGCTCGAAGCCGAGCAGACCCCGGCATTCTGCCGCGACACCATCGCCAAGGCGGCGCAATGCCCGAATCTGTGGGGCGTCACATGGTGGTGCTCGCATGACGTGGACTCGCGCATGAGTGATTTCCCGCCCTTCGAGCACGCTCTCGGCCTCTTCGACGAACACGGCAACATCAAACCAATCGGCCGCGCCTTCGCCGAGATGGCGCAGGAGTATCGGGACAAGCCCGCAGCCGGAGGCAATGACGCCGCTGTCGTCATCGAAGTCGATGAGAACGGCAACCCGCTCAACCGTGGCGCCTGCGGCCCGGGCGGCTCGATCTTCGAACGGTGGATGCGGCTGCATGCCGAAGGCGCTCGGCCCACGCTCGTCACCTCGGCGACCGCCAGTGACGGCGAAGCGCTGCGGCGACTCGGCGTCACACGGCTTGAAACCGACGATGAGCCGCATGGGGCGAAATACTACACCGCCGTCTCCGACTCATCCTTCGCGGAGCTGGATGCGCGGTGAGCGCCGTGGCCGCCGCACGTCGGCGGCTCCGGCGAGTACCGTCATGGCCGTGGCGATAGTATGGTGGTAATCCGAACATCGTATCTAGAAGTTTCGTATTGAAAGGAACGCGAGGCATGGCAGACGCGCGTACTGATTCCGTGAAGTATCCTGATTTGGTTGTTGTGGGTGCTGGGTTGTTTGGTCTGACGGTGGCGCAGCAGGCGGTGGAGCATGCGGGTGCCCGTGTGCATATCATCGACGTGCGCGACCACATCGGCGGCAACGCCTACTCGTACTTCGATGAGGAGACCGGCGCGGAGATCCACAAGTACGGGGCGCACCTGTTCCACACGTCGAACAGGCGTGTGTGGGATTACGTGAATCGTTTCACGTCGTTCACCGACTACGTGCATCGCGTGTATGCCACGCATGACGGCGAGGTCTATCCGCTGCCGATCAACCTGGGCACCATCAATCAGTTCTTCCACGCGCGTTACACGCCGGCCGAGGCGCAGAGGCTTATCGCCGAGCAGGCGGGCGAGCTGGCCGGCACCGATCCGCAGAACCTCAACGACAAGGGCATCCAGCTCATCGGCCGTCCCCTGTACGAGGCGTTCATCAAGAACTACACGGGCAAGCAGTGGCAGACCGATCC
>JAIJEI010000189.1 GCA_022739095.1 Bifidobacterium sp. | reverse complement strand
TATCTGCGCCCGCTGTACGACGCGCTTGGCGACATGCTCGGCGCCGACCAGCTCAAGCGGTACATGGACGACGGCTCCATCGAAGTGGCGCCGCTCGCCTACATGCGCGGCCGTACGCTGAACGACGCGTTCGTGATCCTCGACGAGGCGCAGAACACCACCGAACAGCAGATGAAGATGTTCCTGACCCGTCTGGGCTTCAACACCACGATGGTCATCACCGGCGATATCTCGCAGGTGGACCTGACCGTGCCACGCTCGGGACTGGCCACCATCGAACGCATCCTGGGTGGCATCGACGACATCGCATTCGTGCATCTCAAGACCGAGGACGTGGTGCGTCACCAGCTGGTCGGCCAGATTGTGGCCGCCTACGACCGTCACTCCGCCATCGCCGGCGACCACCGCGACATCGAACGCAAGGGCCGCCGCAACCATACCGACTCCGATGCCCGCCAGCAAGCGGATTCAACCAATCAAAGTGAGACAGACGATGAGCGTTGACGTCACCAATGAAACCCAGTGGGTCATCGACCCCAAGGTCTTCTCCGATCTGGGTATTTGGGTACTCGACCAGATGCGCGTGAGCACCCAGTCCGACCTGACCATCATGTTCGTGGACCCCGATCCCATCGCCGAGCTGCACATGCGTTGGATGAACCTGGAAGGCCCGACCGACGTGATGAGTTTCCCGATGGACGAGCTGCGCCCTGGCGACGGCAAAACCGTGATGGAAGGCGTGCTCGGCGACATCGTCATCTGCCCGTGGGTTGCCGCCCAACAGGCTGCCGCAGCCGGGCACAGCATCATGCAGGAGATGCTGTTGCTTACCATTCACGGCATCCTGCACCTGCTCGGCTACGACCACGTGACCCCCGAGCAGGAGCGCCAGATGTTCGGCCTGCAACGACAATTGCTGCTCACCTTCTTCGCCCTGCGCCACGATGCCAACGTGCAGGCCACGCTGCCCGCCGGCACGCCCGACGCGCTGGCCCTGTACGACGCCGCGCACGGTGCTGGCCGCGACCTCGATTCCAAATAAACTTCCAAATCAATCACACCAGATTCGGATTATTCGATACCGTTCAAGGACATTCAAGGACACCGAAAAATCATTATGGAGTATTCCAGTACCACGCTGATCGCCGTCACCGTCATTCTCGTGCTTGTGGCGGCCCTGTTCGTCTGGCTTTCGCTGACCATGGCCGCCGCTGAAGGTGCCGTGGCCCGTGTAACGCGAGCCAGCCTCAACAATCTCATCCTCGAGGTGCAGACCGACTCCGAAGCGAGCCAGTTCCTCAAGATGAAGAAGATCGACAAGATTCATCGCGTGCAGCGGCTCATCGCCGACCGTTACGCCACTGCCGGCAGCTGTGCGTTCTTCCGCATCGCCTGCAATGTGCTCGACGGTGTACTGGTGTCTTCCATCGCATCATTGTGGGGTGCGGAACTGTGGGTTGAACTGCTCGCCGGATTCCTGTTCGCGATTATCGTAGCCGTGGTCTCCGTACTGGTCCGCCCGCGCACCGCCGGCATGACAAAGCCGGTCGACATCATGATTTCTAACTCGCGTATCGTGTCGCTGGCCACCAAACTCACGCCGTTCGCCCGTATCGGTGGCGACAAGTCCGGTTCCAAGGGCCCGGGCCGTCGCTCCAAGGACTCCGATCTGTCCGACGACGAGGAGCTTGAGAAGATTCAGCTCGAGCAGGGCAAGGCCGCCATCGACCGACTGGTGGAGTCCAACGACTTCGATCCGGAAGTCTCCGAAATGTTGCGCAACGTGCTCACCCTGTCTGATACGTTGACTCGCGAGATCATGGTGCCGCGCACCGATATGATCTGCATGGAGCGCGACTCCACGCTGTCTTCCGCGCTGAAACTGTTCTCCCGCTCCGGTTTCTCCCGCGTGCCGGTGATCGGTGAGGATGTGGATGACCTGATCGGCGTGGCCTATTTGAAGGACGCCGTGCGTGCCACCGCCTTCAACCCGGCGGCCATGGAGCGCGCGGTTGAATCCATCGTCCGGCAGCCGCTGCTTGTTCCCGAATCCAAGCCGGTGGACGACCTGTTCCATGAGATGCAGCGTTCCCGCCAGCATGTGGCCGTGGTGGTCGATGAGTATGGCGGCATCGCCGGCATGGTGACTATCGAGGATGCCATCGAACAGATTGTCGGCGAGCTGGAAGACGAGCACGACCGCACCCAGCATACTGAGCCGGAGAAAATCGGAGACAACAAGTGGAAGATGCCTGCCCGTACGCCGATTGCCGATCTGGAGGAGATCTTCGAGATCGACATTGATGAGGACGACGTCGATACCGTCTACGGCCTGCTGACCAAGATTCTGGGCCGCGTGCCGATCGTTGGTGCCTCGGCCGTGACACGCGGTCTGCGACTGACCGCCGTGGACTCCGCCGGACGCCGCAAGAAGGTGTCCACCATCGTCGTACAACCGGCGCACGTCGAGGGCGGCGAGGAAGATAACAAGACCCATGAGGAAACTGACGGCGAGCCCGTCGAAGGCGATGATACCGCCAGCAAGGAGTGATATGACCGACCAGAACAACAGCACGAACGACGTCGATGACATCGACGTCACCGATGCTTCCGATGTTGCCGGCGTTGCCGAAGTCGATGCGACCGGTGAAACGGAGAACGTAACCAAGCAGGACGTGCCGTATCGCTCCGGATTCGTGGCCGTGGTGGGCCGCCCGAACGTCGGCAAATCCACGTTGGTCAACGCGTTGATCGGCAAGCAGATCGCCATCGCATCCTCTCGCCCGGAAACCACCCGTAAGGCGATTCGCGGCATCCTGACCGCCGACCATGCGCAGCTCGTGCTCGTGGACACGCCCGGTATCCACCGCCCGCGTACGTTGCTCGGCCAGCGTCTGAACGACGTGGTCGACGAATCCTTGGCCGATGTGGACGTGGTGGCCTTCCTGCTGCCCGCCGATCAGGAAATCGGCCCCGGCGACAAGCGTATTCTCTCCCGACTGCGTACCGACTTCGCCACCAAGCGTGAGGACGGTACGTTCAAGTGGCGCATTCCGCTGATTGCCATCGTCACCAAGATCGACGAGCTTGGCCGTCAGCAGCTCATCAACAAGCTCATCGAAATCAACGATTTCGCCGACTTCTCGGACATCGTGCCGGTGAGCGCCCTGAAGCACGACAATCTGGCCGAGGTGAAGAACGTGCTCATTGAGCACACGCCCGAAGGTCCGCAGATGTACCCGGATGACCAGATCAGCGAGGAACGTCCGGAGGACACCATCGCCGAGCTCATCCGCGGTGCGTTCCTGGAGACGCTGGACGACGAGCTGCCGCACTCCCTGGCCGTGGTGGTCGATTCCATCGACTATCCGGAAGACAACGAGACCGGCGCCGCATACCACGGCAAGGCGCGGGTCAACGTGTCCATTTACGTGGAGCGTGACTCCCAGAAGCCGATCATCATCGGCAAGGGTGCCTCGAACCTCACCTACGTCAAGAAGAAGCTACGCACCCCGGTCAACCGCATCGTCGGCCAAAAAGCCAAGCTCGACCTCCACGTCAAGGTAGCCAAAGGCTGGCAGTCCGACCCCAAGCA
>JAIJEI010000188.1 GCA_022739095.1 Bifidobacterium sp. | reverse complement strand
CGCGCCGACGACATCACCCCCGAACGCTGGAACACCCTGAACCAGTTCTGGACCAAGATGCAGAACGCGCCGCTGTTCATTGACGACAGCCCGAACATGAGCCTCATGGAGATCCGTGCGAAATGCCGTCGTCTGAAGCAGACCAACGATCTGAAACTCGTAGTCATCGATTACCTGCAGCTGATGACCTCGGGCAAGGCCGTGGAATCCCGCCAGCAAGAGGTGTCCGAATTCTCCCGTGCCCTGAAGCTCTTGGCCAAGGAACTCGAAGTGCCGGTTGTGGCTCTTTCCCAGCTGAACCGTGGGCCGGAAATGCGTAACGACAAGAAGCCGCAGCTCTCCGACCTGCGTGAATCCGGTTCAATCGAACAGGACGCCGACGTGGTGTTTCTGGTTCACCGCCCTGACTTCTACGACAAGGAAGACCGCCCCGGCGAGGCCGATATCATTATGGCCAAGCACCGTAACGGCCCGACCAAAACCTTCCATCTCGTCTTCCTCGGCGCCACATCCAAATTCAAGGACATGCCGCAGGACTACAACAGCAATCAGGGGGTGTGATGATGACAGGCAACGTTTCACGCGATGTTTCGCAAGATGCCGGAAACGTTTCACAAGATGTTTCACAAATAGTTTCGCAAGGTGGCTCGGGTGATAACGCGAACGCGGCCGCGAAGGCTGGTAGTGGTATTGCGCGTGCCGCGACTCCTGCGCCCGCGCCTGTGCCCGCGCCGCACAAACCGTGGAACGCCTTTGCTGCAGTGCCGATTGGCCGATTCGTGCGATTCGCATCCCGTGTCACCAAGCACGGCGGTTCGGCGTTTCCCGGCAAGGTAGTGGAGAAGATCGACCCCGGCTTCCTGACCCGTACGCTCGGGCAGTTGCCGCTTGGCGTGGTATTGGTGTCCGGCACGAACGGCAAGACCACCACCACTCGCATGGTCGCCTCGATGCTCTCCGATCTGGGATTGAAGGTGTTCACCAATCCGACCGGCTCGAACTTCGTGCGCGGCGTGGTCTCCGCACTGATTACCGAAGTCACGCTCGGCGGCAAATTGGACGCGGACATCGCCGTGCTCGAACTCGATGAGGCGTACGCCGTCCACTTCGTCAAGCAGGTCAAGCCCCGTTACGCGTTGCTGCTGAACGTGATGCGCGATCAGCTTGACCGATTCGGCGAAATCGACACCACGGCCAAACTGCTCAGCCATGTGGCTGCGGCGACTACCGGCACTGTGGTACTGAACCGCGAGGACCCGCGTATCGCCGCGCTCGCCGCAAAGGCTCCGGCCGACACCACCGTGCGATACTTCGGCCTTGCCGACGATTTGCGCCACTATTTCCCGTCCGATGACGACATGGCCACGACGGTGTCGGTGGAAGGTGTGGTCGGGCCGCTCCCCTCAGTCAGAACTCCCCTCAGTCCGCGAAGCGAACTGAGAGGGGCTTCCGCAGGCACGGCAGAACTTCCCGCCGACGTGACACTTACCGCCGTGGGCGACCACAAGGCCACCTTCCAGATGGACGGTCAGGACTACGCCACCGACGTCAAGCTTGAAGGCGTCTACAACCTGTACAACGCGGCCGCCGCGCTTGCCGTGGTACGTGCGGTGATGCAAGACAATGCCGCCGCATCCAAGGCCACCGCCGCAGCCAACGCCTGCGCCGTGTCCGCCGACGAGCTCATCGCCTCCGTTTCCCGCGTCACGCCGGCTTTCGGCCGTGGCGAGGTCATCGACGTCAACGGTTCCCCGGTCGAACTGCTGCTGGTCAAGAACCCGATGGGCTTCCGCCTCTCACTCGCCAGCTTCGATCCGGCCAACGCGGACACCATGATCGCCATCAACGACGAATATGCCGACGGCCGCGACATGAGCTGGCTGTGGGACGTGGACTTCACCTCCCTGCGCGCGCCTGGTGTCGCCATGGTCTCCGGCGTTCGTGCCTGGGACATGGCACTGCGCTTGGGGTATGACCAAGTGCCAGTCGCCGATACGAACACCGACCTCGAACAGGCGGTCACCGCATTCGTCAACGCCAATCCCGGCACACGCAAGCACATCTACTGCACCTACACCGCCATGCTCAAAACCCGCGCCGTACTGGGCCGCATCACCGAAGTACGGGACGCGGGCGTGGGTAAGTAACCACCCTCCAGCGCTCGCGTGCCACCTCCCGCCAGCGGAAGGGGCATGGTGAGGAAATAAGACTTCCCCTTAGCGGGAGAACATCGACAAGGAGAACGTGACATGGCCAGAACAATTGATGTGGTGTCCCTGTATCCCAAAGACATGAACATCTACGGCGATTCCGGAAACGTGCTGACTATCCGCCGCCGTCTGGAACTGTACGGTTATGAACCGGTCGTCCACCAGTACAATCAAGGCGACGGCTGGCCCGACCAGGTGGACCTTATTCTGGGAGGCGGCGGCCAAGACACCGGCCAGAAGAAAATCATCGACGACTTCTACCATCACGCCGACCTGCTGCGTTCGCTCGCCGCAGGCGGTACGCCGATGCTGATGATCTGCGGCCTGTACCAGTTGTTCGGTGAGTACTTTGAAACCGTGGACGGCACACGGCTGGACGGCATCGGCGTTATCGGCGCTTATACCGTGGGCCAGAACGTGCGCATGATCGGCAATCTTGTTGAGCATTCCGACCAGTTCGGCGATGTGATTGGCTACGAGAACCACTCCGGCCAGACCTTCCTGCGCGAAGGCGTTCAGCCACTCGGCACCGTCGACCAGGACGGCCGAGGCAACAATGGGGAGGACCACACCGAAGGCGCGCGCGTACACAACGTGATCGGCACCTACATGCACGGCTCGTTGCTGCCTAAAAACCCCGCCATCAGCGACTTTCTTATCGAAACCGCCGTGACTTGTCGTTACGGTACGTTCGATACGTCCGATCAGACCCCCGAACAGGCCAAGGAGCTCGCCCGGCTCGATCAAGTAGCCACCAACGCGCGCAAGGCTGCCGCCGAACGTCCTCGGTGAATTCTCGGTGAGTCCTCGGTAAGTACCAATCAGCGAAAAATCAGCCGAAATCAGTCTGAGGGTCTAGTGCATTGCCCTGTTGTTTGCGCTAGGCTTGGTGGTACGAGACATGGCACCAGGCCATGTCGGACCTCGAAGGAGGGGTATCATGGCTGATTTTGATCTTCTGGGTGATGGCCTGCGCAAGGTCCTGCTGGCGGGCATCGGCGCCCTTGCCACCGGATATGGGAAGAGCAGCGAGCTCGTCGACGAACTCGTCAAGAAGGGTGAGATTACGGTCGAGCAGGGCAAGGCGCTGAACACCGAGCTCAAGCGCAAGGTGAGCGAGACGGTGGATGACGCCAAGAAGGCCGTCGCCGAAGCCGGAGACAAAGCTGCTGCCGCAGCCGACAAGCCCGCTGACGAGAGCAAGGCCGAGTGACCAAGCCCACACGCACTACGCCGGAATCAGAGTCGGCCCCGCTTTCCAGCAGGGTCGACCCTATTCTGACGCCTGCGAAAGCCGAACGTGAGGCGGCGGCGAACCGATCCGCCGACACGTCGGACACGCTCAAGCAGACCGTTACCAAGGCGACTCCGAGCGTATCCGACGAAACGCTGGCACTGTTCGGACGCAGGAACGATTTCGCCACGCGCTACCATCTGACGCGCCGTGGCAAGATCAA
>JAIJEI010000187.1 GCA_022739095.1 Bifidobacterium sp. | reverse complement strand
CATGGTCGCCATCATCGATCCGCCGCGTACCGAGGTGCGTGATTCCGTGGCCGAGGCCCATCGTGCGGGCATCCGTACGGTGATGATCACCGGCGACCATCCGCTGACCGCCGCCCGCATCGCCTCCGACCTTGGCATCATCGCCAAGGACGGTCAGGCCCTGACCGGCGACCAGCTCGACCAGCTGCCCGATGAGGCCGCGCTCGACAAGGCCACTTCCGAAGTGTCCGTGTACGCGCGCGTGGCCCCCGAACACAAGCTCAAGATCGTCGAATCCTTGCAGCGCCAAGGCAACATCGTGGCCATGACCGGCGACGGCGTAAACGACGCCCCGGCCGTCAAGTCCGCGGACATTGGCGTGGCCATGGGCATCACCGGCACCGAAGTGACCAAGCAGAGCGCCAAGATGATTCTGGCGGATGATAACTTCTCCACCATCGTGGCCGCCGTACGCGAGGGTCGCGTGATCTTCGACAACATCCGCAAGTTCCTGCGCTACCTGCTGAGCTCCAACGTGGGTGAGGTGTTCACCGTGTTCCTCGGTGTGGTGTTGGCTGGTTTCCTTGGCATCCGGCAGCCGGAGACCGTGGGGGTCACGGTGCCGCTGCTCGCCACACAGCTGCTGTGGATCAATCTGCTGACCGATGCCGCTCCGGCGTTGGCCATGGGCGTCGATCCTCAGACCGACGATGTGATGGGCCGCAAGCCCCGCAAGGTGACGGATCGTGTGATCGATGCTTCGATGTGGGGTGACATCATCTTCGTCGGCGTCGTTATGGCGGTGGTTACGCTGATTGGCATGGATATGCACTTGTCCGGCGGCTTGTTCACCGACCGCTCGGTGGATGCCATCGGCCATGAGGCGCAGATGACCGAGGCTCGTACGATGGGCTTCACGATTCTGGTGTTTGCCCAGCTGTTCAACGCGCTGGCCTCCCGTTCGCATCTGCAGTCCGCATTCGTGGGTCTCTTCTCCAACAAGTGGCTATGGGGTGCGATTGGTTTGTCCGTGGCGCTGCAGCTCGTGGTGATTTACGTGCCGTTCCTCAACGGTCCGTTCGGCACCGTGGCATTGAGCCCGATGGCTTGGGTGGAATGCATTTGCCTAGCCGCAATCGTGCTGATTGCCTCCGAGCTACGCAAGATTGTGCTACGCGCGATGGCCAAGCGTTAAGCCATCGCAATAGCCCTGATTGTGGGCATATAGCAGTGGGCCGGGCTCTGGTATTCAGAGCCCGGCCCACTGCTATATCCGAACGGTTCCTCATGGGGCGGTAACTATCCCATGGGGCGGTGATTTCCTCATGGGGCGGTCGCTGAAAACGGCATTATTCCGCGAAAAAGGAAAATGTGCTAACCGCCTCATAGGGAAGTTACCGCCCCATGGGAAACAGGAGAACGCTGTAGACCTCAGTTGTTGCTGCCGTCGGGGCCGTCAGTAGAGGTGGAGTTGTCGCCGCCGTTATTTGTCGTCGCTATTGTTGGACTCGTCTTGAGACTTCTGCTGTGCCTCTTGGTCGGCCTTCTGCTGTGCCTCTTGGTCTGCCTTCCGCTTAGCCTCTTCCTGAGCTTGCTTGGCGGCATCTGCCTGCTGTTTGGCCTGCATCGAGGCGGTGACGTCGGACTCGGCCTTCTGCAGTTTAGAAATCGCATTGTTGACGTCGGATTCGGACGGACTGGTCCCGTTCATCACCGTATTGGCCTCGGTGATGGCGTTTTGCAGCGCGGTGCGGGTGTTTTCATCGGCCACACTGCCCGCGGAATTATCCAGCGCGCCCTGCGCCTGCGAAATAGCCGAGCTCAGGTTCGATTTCAGTGTGTCGGTATCGGCCGTCGCCTTTGAAGTATTAACGGCCTTGATCGCATTGTTGATGGCATCCGTCTTGTCGGCCATGTCGCTGGCATCATTCTGCAGCTCTTGAGTGTGAGACTTCAACTCAGTGGCGTTGAGGCTGGAATCGCACTTGGCGGTGTCGGTCGGATTGCCGGCGTCTTGCAACGCCTGATTCAGCGTGGTGAGTGTATTGGCATCGGCCACATCGCTGGTGGACGTTTGCGCGCTGGTTTGGCCATTGGATATGGCGGTGGTGAGCTTCTTCTGAGCATTCGTGTACTGCTTGGCCGCCACCTTGCACTCGGCCAATGCCACGGTTTGGCTCGCCTTGCTGCTGTTGGAATGCCACCAGAGCAGGCCGGCGACAACCAGCGCTATCACGGCGACTACCGCTACGGCAATGCCGACGATTTTGCGGGTGTTCTTTTTGCCGCTACCGCCGTGACGAGGCTCGGCGCCATCGGAATCGTCCTCATCGGAGACCTGATTCAACGGAATGGAGGGAGGTATCACAGCAGGCTGAGCCTGTGCCGAAGCGGCCAGGGCGGCCGGTTGGAACACCCGTGTGGCTACAGCATCATCGGCAGACGCTACTTGCGTTGCTGGCATGGCAACGGTCTCACCGGATACGGTGGATGATGCGCCGTATGCCTGTGTGGCCGCGGTTTCGGCATTCGGCATGGCCTGAGCTTCGAAAGGCTGTATTGCCATGACCCGATCAGGTTGGAACGCTTGTGTCGCCTCAGCATCTACCGCAGGCTGCTCGGCCTGATTGGGTTGGAACGCCTGTGTCGCGGCATTTGAAGCTACCGAAACAGGCGATGTCGCTGGTGCCGCTGGCGTCACCGGCGCTGTCGGTTCCACCGGGCGGAAGCTTTGCGTCGTCTGACCCCAAACGTATTGCTGCTGGCCGGGCGCAGCGGCGATTGGTGTTTCGGATACTACTGGCTGCGTGGCTGCCGCCGGCTGTGGTGCTTGTGCGGCAACCGCAGCCGGGAATTGCGGCGAGAACGGTTGCGTCATGGCCGGATCGATGGGGTGCGTGAGCTGTGCAGGTTGTGCAAACTGTGTGGGCTGCACAGACTGCGGGAACTGCAGAGCCGGTGCGGCTTGTGCCGCTGGCTCCGCGCCATATGCTGCTGTCTCTTGCCCGGGAATCGGAGGAACCGTTGGCTTGATCGGCTTTTCGTGCTGCTGGAAGTCGAACTGGAACCCACCATCGCTGTTGGTCATGACATCTCCTTGGGATTAAGCAAATGGCCGGCATCCGCCGGCCGAATGGTACGTCGCAACGCTTAGTCGTCGATGTGCGCGCGGTAGAAATTCTCGTAGGAACGGCTCGGCGTCGGACCCCGCTGGCCCTGATAATGCGAGCCGGTGCCCTTGGAGCCATAAGGGTGCTCAGCGGGCGAGCTCAGCTGGAAGAAGCACATCTGGCCGATTTTCATGCCAGGCCATAGTTTGACCGGCAACGTCGACACATTAGACAGCTCAAGCGTAATATGCCCCTCGAAACCGGGGTCAATGAAGCCCGCAGTCGAATGGGTCAGAATACCCAATCGACCCAGTGAGCTCTTGCCTTCCAGACGGGCGGCGATGGACGGGTCCAACTTGACGTATTCCCACGTGGAACCCAGTGCGAACTCGCCGGGGTGCAAAATCCACGGTTCGTCGGGAGCCACCTCGAACTGTTCGGTGAGTGCGCCTTGGTTTTCCGCCGGATCGACATAGGTGTAGGCGTGGTTATTGAACAACCGGAAGTACCGATCCAATCGCACGTCGATGGAAGCGGGCTGCACCATTTCGGGGGTCCACGGATCAAGTGAGATATGACCTGCGGACTGTGCGGCGAGAAT
>JAIJEI010000186.1 GCA_022739095.1 Bifidobacterium sp. | reverse complement strand
GCCCTGCATGTCCGCGTGCGCGGTCGCAGGGAGCGTCAGCATGCACACGGCGGCGACGAGCGCCGTGACTTTGGCGAGCAGCCGCTTATACCATGGTTTCGGCTTGCTTTTGTTTTTGAACTTGCCCAAATTCGTTTTCCTTCCTGTGTGTTGGGTGGGCATGAAATAGCCCCCGTCGGGGTCGGCGGGGGCTAAGCCTGTGGTTTTCTCGGGGCTATCGGCGCGTCCTGTATGTCCTGATTGACCTGGGTGCCGTGCCCATTGCCACCAAGCGCGTGGTAGGTGGCGTAGACGCCTTCGGCGCGGGTTTTGAGGTCGTTATCGGCGATACCGCCCGCGTCGACCATCTCACGCTGCATCTGCTCCAATTTGCACAGGAGCATGGTTTTCACCCCATCCTGCAGTGGGTCGAGACGCTGGTCGAGCTGGGTCAGGCTCGCGTCCACCTGATCGAGCCTCTGCGACAGGGCCGGGTCCGGTTTGCCCAATTGGTCGATGCGGCGCAGTATCCATCCGGCGACCGTGCCGCCGCACGTGGTGATCACGGAGACCAGGATCGTTGCCCATACGGGTATCGTTCCGGTCAAGTCATGGCCTTCTTTCCTTTCGCTAGTTGTTCTGCAATGGCATCGTGCCGCCGGTGAAGAAGCTCTCGTCGCTGCCGGCCTCGGTGCAGGTGATCTGGTAGAACGCGGTGTCCTTGCCGGTCCTGCCACGGAAGATGAGTTTGACGACACCGTCGGAGGGCACGGTGAAAACGATTCGAATGCGTTTATTGTCGGCCCAGCCCTCGGAATGGCCCAATGTGGCGGAGTTGGAGTCCTGGACCTCCATGAGGGGGCCTCGGAACGTGTCCGTGGCGTCGGCGGCGCCGCAGGACGCGACGAACGCGCACTTCACGCCCGCCGGCAGGCCGGAGACCACCCATTCGGCGTAGCCGCCGATGGTGGCGGACGAATGCCGCAGGATGATGCCCGGACTGTCCGGAGAACCCCACTGGTTGACGCTGCAGTCGAGACTCCTCGTGGGTTTCGGATCGCCCAGCATGGGGTTCGGGAACCAGTTATGTCGCATCATCGGCGCTCACCGCCGATCACTGCAGGGGCATCGAGCCTCCGTCGAACCACGGGAACCGGGGGAGGAGTTGTTGGACGGTCGGCCATTCGTCGCCCTCGTACACGGCCAAGGCCTCCAACGTCAAACTGCCCCCGCCATGGCAGAAGATGCTGTGGTTGCCGCCCCTGACGGTCTTCGCCGCCTTCCACGTGGCACCCGATGGGGTCGTGTCCGAGGCGAGCGGCGTGCCGTTCTCTATTTCCACGTTCAGCCCGCTGGTGGCCGTGTAGGCGACGACCACGACACGGCCCGATCTCATCAGTTCCGACCACTCCTGAAAGTTGGCTAACGACCAGGTGCCGTTGTCGGCATGCGTGTAGCGGTAGCGCCCGCCGGCGAGGCGCTCGACATTCACGCCGCCGCTGCTGGCCCACGTGTTTAACTGCTTGTGGCATGAGGGGTCGGTGTACAGGTTGGTGATGTAGCTCATGCGGCCACCACCCAGTCAGAGCGGCGGAGGCGAGCAGCCAGACAATGGCGTTTAGCCCTGCCCCCCCCCCATTGGTTAATGGCATGAGGTCGCCGTCGAAGTAGCCTTCGCCGAGTGCGCGCAGCTCGTTCCATTCGGCTTCCGTCATGAGCAGGGGCTGCGTGAAGTTGGCACTGCCCGAATCGGGGCAGGCGAGCCGGATCAGGAATTCTCTGGTCGGCGTGAACTTGAGGGATATCCTGCCTGTATTCGCGGCTGAGACCAGCGAATTCCAGGGGTTTACCTCGGCGATAAGGACGTAGCCGTTTTTTATGGTGGACTGGTCTCCGACCACGTTCCACACGTCCACCTGGAACACGAGGCTCGTGTTCAGCGACGTGTTGAACCACATTTGGGCGAAGCAGTCCTGTCGGCCTTCCATGGCGGTCACGGTGACGCCCTTCTGGTTGCCGGGGATCATGGAGACCGTGCTGTTGGTGGGGGTGCCGAGCATCATTCTCGGATACGTGAGGTTGCGCAGATACGTCATTCCGGCTCCTTTCTGTTTTCGGGTATGAGAAAAGCCACCCCGTGGGGTGGCTTTCGGGAAAATGGTTTGGCTGATTACTTGTTTTCGGCCTGCTTGGCCTCAAGCTCGGCGAGCCTGCGTTGCAGGGTGGCGACGTCGCGTTGCAGGCTCATGGCCTGCGCCTGGCTGATGGCCAGCTGGCGCGCCTGGCTGGCGAGCTGCGTGGTCATGTTGTCGAGCACGTCGTTGATGTCCGCCTGCACGGGGTTTTCGGTTGTGTTGTCTGTCATTGGTTATCTCCTATCGGTGATTGGTGGGGTTATCGCGTCGATGAACTTTTCACGCGCGGTTTGGATTTCCGCGGCGTGTTCGGCGAGCAGGGTTTCGAGGCTCGTGGCGTCCACGCCGGCGGGCAACCGTATCGACGGTTCCGGTTCGTCGGTCGTGGATTCGGCCACCGCCTGCGCGGCGGCGATGGCCGCGTCCGCCTCATACGGGTCGGTGACGGTGGAGTCCAGGCCCAACAGTCGGCGGGTCTCCGCACGCCCGTCGGGAGCCAACGCCCCGGTGGGCGTGAACGCGCGGTGCAGCGAGGCGGCGCGAACCTGATTCAGATCCTCAAGCGCGTCATGCTCCACCTGCTCGTAGGCGCTGGTCCACGCATGACGCGCGGTCTCCCGGTCGATGATGCCGGGATCCTTGGCCTGCATGATCGCCGCGACCGTCTCCACGTCACTGCCGGTGCCCAACAGTTCCCCCCATGCGGCGATGGTCTCCAACGAGACCATGCCGCACGCGGTCTGCCCGGTGTCCGGGTTGGTGCGTGGCATGAGCAGCATGCCGTCATCCACCATAAAATCCATTACGGTGCCCTCCTTATTTACGTAGATATGCCAGGGCGCTCACGTACACATCCTGGCCGCGTTCCCCGTACCCGTAGATGGTCGTGCTCGAGGCGGTGTCGCCGCCCGTATGCGCGGTCGCGAAAGAGACGGTCGCCGCCGGGTTCACCACCCACCGGTAGTAGCCGTATTTCGCCGGGGTGTACGTCAGGGAGGTGGAGGAGTAATAGCCGATGCCGGCCCCTCCCCACCACGCCTTCCAGAAGGCCGTGCCGAACGTCGCCCTGCCCGTGAATCCGCCGAGGAAGCCACTCATGTACAGGTAGCCCTGGTTGATGTCGGCCTGCACGCCCACCTTGCCGTTGACGTCGTACGCCTCGAGCGCCGCGAACGTGTTGCCGGCTTCCGGGTGCGCCTCCAGGAAGATTCTGGCCCCCGCCTGATTGCCGGCAACGGACTCGTCGTAGTTCCTGTTGGCATCAAAATAGACGACGCTGAATTTCCTGCCGGCGTCGTCCTTTCTCTCCCCGATGCGGCCGAACGCGCCGGGGTCGTGCTCCGCGCGGTGGCCGCCGTTGAACGTGAGCGCGGACACCTCGCCCTCCTGCAGCGTGGTGGACTCGACCGCGATGTACGGGTGCATGTATGCATTGGTCCCGTGGTAGAACTGGATGCCCGCGCCCTCCAGCTTGTCCGGGCCGCCGATCTCGTACTGTTGGAACGAGGGGCTTATCATCACCCTGTTGCCCGACAGTCCGGTCTGGAACGTGCCGGTCAGCAGGTTGTTCGCGCCCTCGCCGTCCAG
>JAIJEI010000185.1 GCA_022739095.1 Bifidobacterium sp. | reverse complement strand
CACGTCGATGCGGAAGCCGTCGGTGCCGTGGTCGGACCAGAAACGCAGGGTCTTCTTGAACTCCTCGTGGATGTCCGGATTCTTCCAGTTGACGTCCGGTTGCGCCTTATCGAACATGTGCAGATACCACTGGCCGTCGGTCACGCGTGCCCAGGCCGGTCCGCCGAAGAAGGACTGCCAGTCGTTCGGCGGCAGTTCGCCGTGTTCGCCGCGTCCGTCGCGGAAGATGTAACGGTCGCGCGCAGGGGAGCCGGGCTCGGCAGCGAGGGCTTCCTTGAAGAACACGTGCTTGTCGGCGGTGTGGTTAGGCACGATGTCCACGATCACCTTGATGCCGGCCTCATGCGCGGCCTTGGCCATGGCGTCGAAGTCGTCCATAGTGCCCAGGCGTGGGTCGACGTTGCGGTAGTCGATCACGTCATAGCCGCCGTCCGCCAGGTCGGAGGGGTAGAACGGGGAGAGCCAGATGGCATCCACGCCGAGGTTCTTCAGGTAGTCCATTTTCTCGGTGACGCCGGCGATGTCGCCGAGGCCGTCGCCGTTGACGTCCTTGAAGCTACGCGGGTAGATCTGGTAAACGACGGCCTGCTTCCACCAGTCGTCATTGAGGTTGTTGGCGGTCATGCCGATTCCTTCCTGTTCCGGGCACGTTGTGGTTGGGGTGTTCCGGTTGTGCCCGAACTGCTGCGTGAAGGCCCAACCGTTGTGTTGATGATGACAACGATATCATGTGAATTGTGCATGTAAAAGTCGATTCATCGGCGTTTTGCGGTGGTAACGTGGTCACGCCTGCGCGGGCGCTGCTGTCGCGGCAGGCGGCGCAGTGGTTTCGCGCAGTATCAGCGGAGTGTCCGGCCGTACGAATGCCGGTTCGATTGACTTGCCGGCAATGGCGTCCAATACCATGTGCCCGGCAGTCGCGCCCATTGCGAACGGGTCCTGATGCAGTGTGGTCAGTCCCACGGCAGCAGACAGGGTGGAATCGTCGAAGCCGATGATGGAAATGTCCTGAGGTACCCGCCGCCCGTATTGACGCAGGCGATACAGCACGGGCACGGCCATTTCATCATCCTCAAAACAGAAGGCGGTGATGCTGGGGGAGGCGTTCAGTACGGCATTCAATGCCGCGTTGCTTTCGCCAAGACCACGTTGAATGCTCAGGGGCGTTAGCTCGATCCCAGGATGGGCGGCAGTAGCGTCGATGACGCCCTGCAGGCGAGCCTCGGCACTGTAGCGCATATTGGTTTCGGTCGGTGCGCTGCCGACGAATGCGATATGCCGGTGGCCGAGTGCAATCAGGTGCTCGATAGCCGAACGTGTGGCGGCGTAATCATCAATGCTCACGCCTGCGTCGAACCCATCGGTGGAGGGGATGTTGATGCCGACAATCGGCACGTGCATATGCTTCAGTCGCTCCACCTCAGCCGGCTCAATATCGAAGGAGCTGACAATCACCGCGTCCGCATTGCGCCGCACGGGCAAATCCGCAAAGAAGTCATGGCGCTCGGCGGCGTTGCACATGGGGTAGGGCACAGTGTCGTAGCCGGAGGGGCGCAGTGCCGAGTCAAGACCGGCGAAGATGTTCGAATTGAACCAGCTGGCGATGGTCTCGCTGGCAAGCAGTGCGATACGAAACGATTGGCCGGATTTCAGGGCGGCGGCCGAGCGCGAGACTGAGTAGTCGAGCTTTTCGGCCGCCGCCATCACTCGGTCTCGAGTCTCGGGGAGCACCAGATCCGGCTTGGCGAAGGTTCGGGACACCGTGGATACGGAAACGCCGGCCTCGCGGGCCACCGCCTGAATGCTTGCCTTGGTCATATGCCGTTGCTCCTTCGCTGTCGCGAACGCTCAATGTTGTGACAACGATAACATGCCCATGACAAGTCGTCGTTATGAGGCTATCTCGATTACGAGGGGCTGATTTAGGGCATTCCGGACATCTACTTCCGTTTCAAGGGGCTCCTTGTCGGTTAAATCGCAAGTACAAACGGCTTCACGCCAACGTCATTCCGCCGTTTTCGCACTGTGTCTACTTGGGTACCAGCCCCTTGAAACGGAAGTAGATGTCCGGGAAAGGTCAAATCAGCCCCTCGAAGCCGATTTAGACCAATTTCCCATTGCCGGAATCGATCACCGCTTCTCTCGGCGCATCACGGCGGCTAGGGACTGCACGCGTGGCAGGTCGAAGACCTCGTCGGTATGTACCACGTGGCCTGAGCTGTCCGCCAGCGGCACGCGCCAGTTCGAATACTCGCTGGAAGTGCCCGGCTGATTCTGGGAGCGGCATTCGCCCACGCCGTCCACCAGCGCTGCCTGCAGCAGCAGCGACGGCGTATCGGTGAGCATGGCGTGCATCGCTTCCACGATCTCCTGCACATGGCCTTCCACATCATCCGCTACGGTCTGCGAGATATAGCCGCTCTCCACCAGACAGTTCATCATGGCCGTGCGTTCGGCCATGGCTGAAGCGGCAAACACCTCCACCGGCTCGCTCAGCAGATGCAGCTCCTCGCGCAGCTTGACGTGTTCGAAGTTCAGGTAGCCGGCGGTGGGTGGCAGATCGTGCGTGGTCACCGAGGCCAATGCCTGCTTGCGGTAGTCCTCGGGTGCGCGGTACGGGTCGCCGGCGTTCGGCGAATCGTCCACGCGGTTGAACCACTCCACGTCAGTGCCGAGCACGCCGTGATCGGCCAGAATGCGGCGCACATAATCCGGCACGGTGCCCAAATCCTCGCCGATCACCATGCCGCCGGCGCGCGTGGCCTCGATGGCCAGTACGCCCAGCATCGCCTCGTGGTTGTACGTCACGTATGCGCCGTTGAGGGCGCCGAGCCCTTGCGGAATCCACCACAGGCGGAACAGGCCCAGCACGTGGTCGATGCGCACCGCACCCGCATGCTCGTACATGGAATGCACCATTTCGCGGTACACCTGGTAGCCGGTGGCCTCCAGATAACGCGGGTTGAACGGTGGCTGGCCCCAATCCTGGCCCTGCTGGTTGTAGAAGTCCGGCGGGCAGCCGACCGTGACGCCACCGGAGGCGAAACGCTCCGGGTTGGCCCACGCGTCAGCGCCGAGCCCATGCACGCCAACGGCCATGTCCTGCATCAGACCCAGCATCATGCCGTGGTCCAGCGCCTCCTGCTGCGCGTCGTTCACCTGCTCGGCGGCGATCCACTGCAGCCAGCGGTTGAACTCGAACAGATCATGATGGTCCTTGACCAGCGCCTGCACGGCCGGGTCGTCGATGGCCTTCTCGAAGAACCAGCGGTTCTCGCCCCAGGGTGCGCCCCACACCTCGAAGCACAGGCACCAGGTGGCGAAGGAATCGAGGTCCGGGCCGGCCGTGGCCTTGAAATGCTCGAACTCCAGCTCGCGCTTGTTGTTGCGGCCCGCTTCGAAGATCAGGCGCAGCGCCGGGCGCTTGGCCTCCCACGCCGCGTTGATGTCCATCGGGGTCGATTCGTCGTTGCGCGCGGCCACCGAATCATGCAACGCGTCCACCTGAGCCCGGATGTCGGCCGGCAGTGTGGGATATTCGAGGATGTTCTGCGGACGGATGTACGTCACGTTGAGGAATCGGCGCGATTCCGGCAGATACGGCGATGGCTCGAGCGGCGGAATCGGCGCGCCGGCGTGAATCGGGTTGATGAGCATGAAGTCGGCTTTGGACTTGTCGGCCGCGTCCGCCAGCAGCAGCTTCAGATCGCCG
>JAIJEI010000015.1 GCA_022739095.1 Bifidobacterium sp. | reverse complement strand
TCGCGGGGTTGGTCATCAGTCGACGACGGCGCCCTGGTGGAAGGTACGGGAGATGACGTCGAGCTGCTGCTCCTTGGTGAGCTTGACGAAGTTCACCGCGTAGCCGGAGACACGCACGGTCAGGTGCGGGTACTTCTCGGGGTGCTCGACGGCGTCCTCCATGGTCTCCTTGCGCAGAACGTTGATGTTCGCGTGGTAGAGGCCGTGGCCGTTGCCGGCGTCCAGGATGCCGACCAGGTTGCCGATGCGCTCGTCCTCGTCGCGACCCAGGCCATCAGGGGTGATGGTGTTGGTCAGCGAGATGCCGTCAAGAGCGTCGTTGTAGTCGATCTTGCCGACGGAGAACATGGACGGCAGCATGCCGTGGGAGTCCATGCCGTTCTCCGGGTTGGCACCCGGAGCATACGGGGTGCCCTTCTTGTGGCGGGACGGGAAGGAACCGGTGTTCTTGCCGTACTCCACGTTGGAGGTGATGGTCAGGATGGACTGAGTCGGGACGGCGCCACGGTAGACGGGCAGGCGCTTGACCTGTCCCATCACAGTGGAGACAACCCACTTGGCGATGTCGTCGGCACGGTCATCATCGTTGCCGTAGACCGGGAAGTCGCCCTCTGTGCGGTAGCCGACGACCAGATCGTCGTCAGCGCCCTCGACGTACTCGCACTCGTGGCCTTCGAGGTTCTTGGCATCCTTGTTGTAGATCGGGTAGACCTTGGCGTACTTGATGGCAGCCAGAGAGTCAGCGGCGATGGACAGACCGGACATACCGCAACCAAGGGTACGGTACACTTCCTTGTCGTGCAGGGCCATCTCGATGGACTCGTAGGCGTACTTATCGTGCATGTAGTGGATGATGTTCAGAGCCTCGACGTAAGTCTCGGACAGCCACTCGAGAGCCTTCTCGTAGTTGTTCTTGACCTTCTCGTAGTCCAGGGTGCCGTCGGCTTCCGGGGTGACCGGGTCGATGACGCCCTTGTCGATGACCTGCATGCCGGTCATCTCATCGCGGCCGCCGTTGATGGCGTACAGCAGAGCCTTGGCGGAGTTCACGCGAGCGGCGAAGAACTGCATCTGCTTGCCCACGCGCATCGGGGAGACGCAGCAAGCGATGGCGGCGTCGTCGCCCCAGTGGGAGCGGATTTCCTTGTCGGACTCGTACTGGATGGCCGAGGTGTCGATGGAGATCTTGGCGCAGAAGCGCTTGTAGCCTTCCGGCAGCTTCGGATCCCAGAAGATGGTGATGTTCGGCTCAGGGCCAGGTCCGAGGTGTTCAAGGGTCAGGGTGTTGAGCAGACGGAAGGAGGTCTTAGTGACCATCGGACGGCCGTCGTCGCCGAAGCCGGCGTCGGACCAGGTCGCCCAGTACGGGTCGCCGGAGAAGATGTTGTCGTAGTCCTTGGTGCGCAGGAAGCGGACGATGCGCAGCTTCATGACGATGTTGTCGATGAGCTCCTGGGCGTCGGTCTCGGTGATCTTGCCGGCCTCGAGGTCGCGCTCGATGAAGCAGTCGAGGAAAGCGGAGTTACGACCGAAGGACATAGCAGCGCCGTCCTGGGACTTGATGGAGGCCAGATAGCCCATGTAGGTCCACTGCACGGCTTCCTGGGCGGTCTGAGCCGGGCGGGACAGGTCAAGGCCGTACTCGTTGCCGAGGTTGATGAGCTGCTTCAGAGCCTTGATCTGCTCGTCATGCTCCTCGCGGAAGCGGATCCAGTGCTCGATCTCCGGCTCGGTGAAGTCATTGCGGTACGGGATGGAGTCCTTGTCGCGCTTCTTGAAGGCGATCAGCTTGTTGACACCGTACAGGGCAACACGACGGTAGTCGCCGATGATGCGGCCACGGCCGTAGGCATCCGGCAGACCGGTGAGGATCTTGTTGTGGCGGGCGACCTTGATGTTCTTGGTGTAGACGCCGAACACGCCGTCATTGTGGGTCTTGCGGTACTTGGTGAAGATCTTTTTGATCTCCGGATCCGGCTCCTTGCCGGCTTCCTTGATGGCCTGCTCGACCATACGCCAGCCGCCGTTCGGCATCATGGCGCGCTTGCAGGGCACGTCGGTCTGCAAGCCGACGATCACGTTGTCGACTTCCGGGGAGTCGATGTAGCCGGCCGGGAAGGCATCGATGCCAGCCGGGGTGTGGGTGTCCACGTCGTAGACGCGCTGCTTTCGCTCCACGGCCAGGTAGTTGTCGTCGAGGTACTTCCACAGGTGCTTGGTCTTCTCGGTGGCAGGAGCCAGGAAGGTCTCGTCGCCCTCGTACGGGGTGTAGTTCTTCTGGATGAAGTCGCGGACGTCAATATCCTTCTGCCAGTTGCCCTCGGTGAAACCAGCCCACGCCTTGGCGTCGAGCTCCTCCTGGGAGACAGCTGCATTTTCTACTGCGGTCATGTCACTCCTTAAATGGGGTTGTAGGTTTCGCATCTTCACGGAACCCTTGGTTCACCAGTGTAGTTGGCACTTGCTTGAGAAAAGCTGAAATTGGGAGTGAACTATCTCACATTGTTTTTGTGAACGCTACCATTCCAATGGTTTCTAAGTATTGATGGGACTATTGCACGTCTCCAGATATGGGAACCGCTCATACTGTGATGTTCGTATGAGCGGTCTGATGAGCGGTTTGGTCTTGGTTGACAGCAGAACCGAATCCGTCAGTTTTGGCCGTCAGGCTTCATCGTTCGCTTGCGCGGATTTCACACCGAAGTTCTTCCAGCGCCGGTTCTCTTCCTCCCATCTGGCGTTGCGGTCCACCACGATGTCCCAGGCGTGTTCGGCATCTTCCTTGGTCTTGTACGGACCCATGCGCTGTTCGATCGGTGAGACCATGCCCAGCTCGGCCTGATTCTTAACGGTGTTGAAATACCACTGCTTCTTGTTATCGTCTGTCATTGGTACCTCCTCAACGGTATTACTTGCTCCCGCTGGCGGGAGCAATATATGTTTATTCCCTGAACGCGTTGGTGACTGGCAGGCGGCGGTCGCGGCCGAACGCGAGGGCCGTGACCTTCGGTCCCAGCGGGTATTGGCGGCGCTTCCATTCGGCGCGGTCCACCAATCGCATCACGGTGTCCACGGTGGACTGGTCGAAGCCGTCGGCCAACAAGTCGGCGCGGCCGTGCGCGTGCTCGATGTATGCGGCGAGCACCTTGTCGAGCAGTGCGTATTCGGGCAAGGAGTCGGAGTCCTTCTGCCCGGGGCGCAACTCGGCCGAGGGTGCCTTCTCGATGGAGGAGACCGGAATCATCACGCCGTCCTTGAGCGGGACGCCGGTGTTGCCGTCCTCGTTGCCCACGATCTTGAGCCCACCGATACCGACGCCTGCGGCCGCGGCCTTGTTACGCCAACGGCTGATCTCCCAGACGCGGGTCTTGAGCAGGTCCTTGATGGGTGCGTAGCCGCCTACCGCATCACCGTAGATGGTCGAGTAGCCGCAGGCAAGCTCTGACTTGTTGCCGGTGGCCACGGCGAGCAGGCCGCGAGAGTTGGAACTGGCCATCACGATCACACCGCGAATACGGGCCTGCAGGTTCTCGGCGGAAACGCCGTCGAGGTCAAGTTGCTGTTGGTAGGCGTTGAACAATGGCTCAATGGGCTGGACCTTGTAATGGGCACCGATGTTGGAGGCCAGGTCAGCGGCGTCGTCTTTGGAACCATCGGAGGAGTACATGGAGGGCATGGAGATGCCCCAGACGTTCTCGCCGCCGCATGCGTCGGCCGCCATGGCGGCGACCAGTGCGGAGTCGATGCCTCCTGAGAGGCCCAGCGTCACGCCGGTGAAGTGGTTCTTGGCCATGTAGTCCTTGAGGCCGAGCACGCAGGCGGTGTATACCTCTTCGTCCGGGTCGAGTTCCGGAACGATCTCGGCCTTGACCTGATGTTCGGCGGCGGAATCGAAGTCCCAGAACGTCAGGTTTTCCATGAACATCGGGCTGCGTTCGATAAGCGTGCCGTCGGCATCGACCACGAAGCTGCCGCCGTCGAAGACCAGGTCGTCCTGACCGCCGACCTGATTCAGGTAGATGACCGGGGCGTTGACTTCGGCGGCACGACGCTGGGCGAGCTCGAAACGGGTGTTGGTTTTGCCTTCCTCATACGGCGAGCCGTTGATGGTGAGCAGCAGATCGATGTTCTTGGTGGCCAGGTCGGCCACCGGGCCGCCATCCTGCCAGATGTCCTCGCAAATGGCCACGCCGATGGTGGCGCCGTCCACGTCGAGGGTCACGGAACGGTCGCCGGCGGAGAAGATACGGAATTCGTCGAACACGCCGTAGTTGGGAAGGAAGTGCTTGTCATAGCCGGCCCAGACCACGCCCTGATGCAATACCACCAGTCGGTTGCGCGGCTTGGAGGTCTTACGATCAGTGCCCACGGTGCCAACCACCACGAACAGATCGCCGAGGCCGTCGTCGTTGAGCTGGGCGGCGAGCTCGTTGGCCTTGTCCCATGCGGCTTGGCGGAAGGTGCGGCGCAGGGCCAGATCTTCGATGGGGTATCCGGTGAGAGTCATTTCCGGGAAAACAACCACTTGGGCGTTTCCTGCGGCGGCTTTACGGGAGTAGTCGAGCACTTTGGCGGCGTTGGCGTCGAGCGCGCCGACGCAAGTGTCGATCTGGGCGAGTGCGAAGCGAAGCTGTGTCATAGCTTCTTAGTGTAGCCGCGTATGGCGTTGGATTGCCTGTTCTTCCGGCTTGGCGTCATTCATTAGGTCGTTTTTGCGTTCATTAGGTCACTGCAATACGATATCAGTCGTTGTAATGGCGCGATTCCAACAACCAGTATCGCCGTTCACCGACCTAATGGACGATGAATCGACCTAATGAACGAATGTCACTCTCCTCAGTCAGCTTCGCTGATAGCTCGTCCTGCACTTATGGACGGGCGAAGCCCGCGCATATCTGGTTCGGCTGTCGCCTCGCCTTCGGCTACAGAGGGGAGCCAGAAAAGGATTTACCTCAGCTCGTTGAGCACGCGCAGAGCGGCGTTGACGTAGAAGTTGACGAAGGTGGGAATGGATTCGTCGAGGCCCACGAAATGCGGGCTATGCCAGTCAGCGCAACCTTCCTGGCCGTTTGAACCGACGAATGCGAACACCGGCAACGTCACCTTGGCGAATTCACAGAAGTCCTCCCCCGCCATCGACTGACGTATCGGTTCGAGCTGCGCGTAGTCGTTGACATCCGCCGCCACGGCCTTGGCAAGACCTGGATCGGAGACCAGCGGGTCTTGAAAGTCATCCCAGACCACGTCGGCGCTGATACCGTATGCCTCGGCGGTGTGTTCCACCACTTCCTTGAATCGGCGGCCGACCAGATTGCCATCCGACTTGTGGAAATAGCGCACAGTCCCTTGGAATCCGGCTTCGGCGGGCACCACGTTCCACACATGGCCGCCGTGCACTTCGGTGACGGACAGCACCAGCGGGTGGAAGGGCGTGACGTTGCGGCTCACGATGGTCTGCAGGCTCAGAATAATGCTGGCGAGCGCTTCGATGGGCCCGGTGCCCTTGTACGGGTAGCCGGCGTGGGTGCCTTGGGCGTGGAGGGTCACGCGGAATTTCACGCAGCCGGCCATCATCGGCTCAACGCCGATGGCCAGCTGGCCGGGCGCATAGTTGGGGTTGTTGTGCGTGCCGATAATGGCTTCGACGTCATCCACGAGTCCGGCATCGATCATGGCGCGAGAGCCTTGGCCGGTCTCCTCACTCGGCTGGAACAGAATCTTGATTGAGCCGGCGAACTTGTCACGGTGCTCGGCGAGCCAGAAGGCGGCGCCGAGCAGACCGGTCATGTGCAGGTCGTGGCCGCAGCCGTGCATCACGCCTTCATTGACGGAGCTGCACTCCAGTCCGGAGTCTTCCACGATGGGCAGGCCGTCGATGTCAGCGCGCAGCCCGATACGCGGCCCGGGACCGGCCTCGCCCTGAATGAGCCCCACAACACCAGTCTCCAGCGGGTTGTGCAGGATCTCGATGCCGTGCGCCTTGAGCTGGTCGGTCAGATAGATGCTGGTGTCGAATTCACGGAAACTACGCTCCGGATGGGCGTGCAGGTAGTGGCGGATGGTGATGAGTTCGTGGTCGATGTCGATATGTTCACTCATGGTTCCCGATTCTAGTAGCGCGAGGAATATATTGCGGCCCTCGCTTCATATTGGCGAGGGCCGCGATCTATGGGGTCAGTATGCCTTGTTATTGCTGGCGTTTGAGCAGTCGTTTGGCGATGGCGTTGGCGATGCCCTGCACCACCTGGACCAGTACGATCATGATGATCACGGCCGTCCAGGTGACGGTCTGGTCGAACTTCTGGTAGCCGTAGGCGATGGCGAAGTTACCGAGACCGCCACCGCCGATGTAGCCGGCCATGGCAGACATGTCGAGCACGCCGATGAACAGGAAGGCGTAGGCCAGGATCAGCGGTGCCAGGGCTTCAGGGATGAGCACGGTGCGGATGATGGTGAGCTTGCCGGCACCCATCGAACGCGCGGCCTCAATCACTCCCGGGTCGACCGGCACGAGGTTCTGCTCGACCAGACGCGAGGTGGCGAAGGTGCACATCACCACCATCGGGAAGATGGCGGCCACGGTGCCGATGGACGTGCCGACCACGACGATGGTGAGCGGCTGCATAGCGGCCAGGAAGATGATGAACGGAATCGGGCGCACGATGTTGACGATGATGTCGAGGATGCGGTAGACGACCGCGTTCTCGAACAGGTTGCCGGGGCGGGTGCCGTAGAGCACCACGCCGAGGATCAGGCCGAGGAATCCGCCGATGACGAGGGTGATCAGGACCATGGTCAGGGTCTGGCCGATTGACTCGAACAGGAGGGGGCGCAGCACGCTCCAGTCGCTGCGCGGGTTGGCGAGGGTGATCATGCGTTGGCTCCTTCTTGTGCGGCGGCGGATGCGGCGGGCGCAGCGGATGCAGAGGCGGTATCGGCCGCCAGTGGGTCATGGGCGCGGTCTTCGGCGTAGGAGGCGTGTCCGGCGACCGCGTCTGCGTAGGCCACAGGCTTTGCGGCGGTGCCGAAGTCGAT
The DNA here is from genome assembly GCA_022739095.1 of Bifidobacterium sp. Lineage (GTDB taxonomy): Bacteria > Actinomycetota > Actinomycetes > Actinomycetales > Bifidobacteriaceae > Bifidobacterium. The sequence continues at coordinate 12,897 of JAIJEI010000015.1, read as the reverse complement.
GACGTCGCTATTGGCGGCGAGCTCGCGCAGGAATTCGTCCACGTGCCAGCCGGGCCCGTTGAATTCGTAGGTGATGGCGCCGATGGCGGTGCCTTTGACCGTGTCGATGCCGCCGTAGAGCAGGCTGGATTCGACGCCGTATTTGGCGATGAGTTCGGAGATGTTCTGTCCGGATGCCTTGAGTTCGTGGCCTTGGGTGCCGGAAACGTCCTTTTGGCGGATGAGCACGGTGACGATGCGGCCCGGCCATTCGTGATGCAATCGCTCGACCCGGTCTTCCTCGGGCAGGCCAGACAATGCGGTGGCGATGAATCGCTTGGTCACCGGCTGCTGGGGTGCAGCGAACACGTCGTATACGTCGCCGGATTCGACCACGCGTCCGGCGCTCATTACGGCCACGCGGCCGGCAATCTGCTGGACCACGTTCATCTGGTGGGTGATAAGCACGATGGTGATGCCGAATTCCTCGTTCACACGCTTGAGCAAGGCCAGCACTTCGGTGGTGGTTTCCGGGTCGAGCGCGCTGGTGGCTTCGTCGGCGAGCAGGATTTCCGGATTAGTGGCCAATGCGCGGGCAATGCCGACACGCTGCTTCTGGCCGCCGGACAACTGCGAGGGGTATTTGTTTGCGTGCTCGCTAAGGCCCACGAATTCGAGGAGCTCGTTGACGCGGCGATCCTGATAGTCCTTGCGCCAGTGATCGAGTTGCAGTGGGTAGGCGATATTCTGGGCCACGGTTTTGGTGGAGAACAGGTTGAACTGCTGGAAAATCATGCCGATTTTCTGACGGATGGGTCGCAGCTTGGTCTCACTCAAACCGGTGATATCGGTACCGAGCACGGTCACTGTGCCTGAGGTGGGTCGTTCGAGCGCGTTGATAAGCCGGACCAGTGTGGATTTGCCGGCACCGGAATAGCCGATGATGCCGAAGATGTCGCCGCGATCGATGGTCAGGTTGACGTCATCCACGGCTCGTGCGATCTTCGCGCCGCGTCCGCGTGTTTTGAATTCCTTCACGACATGGTCGAAGGTGATGATGGGGTCGCTCATAGTGCTCCCTGATGCTGGTTGTTGGTGTCCGGTCACGGAAGCGGAGCGAATCCCGATTGTTGGCTCGGGTACTCGCTCCGCTTGGTGGTAATGGCTATGGATAGGTTAGTCGTGCGATTGTATCAGTCACGGCTCACTGCTGGGCCTTGGCATCCTTCTCGATGTCGGACAGGAAGCCTTGCAGCTCGCTGGCGCTGAACTTGTCGGCGAACACCGCGGTACCGCCGGAGTTCTTCTGCAGGGCGTCGAGCACATCCTTCTGCTGGAAGATGGAGACGAGCTTCTTGTAGGTCTCGTTGTTCACGTCCGTCTTGCGGGCCACCCACACGTTGATGTAGGGGCGAGCTTCTTCGGATTCGGCGTCATCCTGGTAGATGGCGTCCTTCGGGTTGAGGCCGGCGTCGGCCACGTAGTCGTTGTTGACCACACCGGCGGCGATGGTCGGGTCCTTCAGGGTGGTGGCCACCTGTTCGGCCTTGAGCGGGGTGACCTTGACCTTGCTCTTGGCTTCATCGATGTCGGCCGGGGTGGAGAAGGCGGTCCAGTCGCCCTTGAGCGTCACGAGACCGGCGGCCTTGAGTACGCCGATGGCGCGGGCCTGGTTGGTTTCGTCGTTCGGGATGGTGACGGTGTCGCCCTGTTTCAGGTCCTTGATGTCCTTGACCTTGGTGGAGTACACGCCGAGCGGATAGATGGCGGTACCGCCGATGGGCTGCAGGTCCTTCTTGTTGCTCACGTTGTAGTTGGCCAGATAAAGCAGGTGCTGGAATTCGTTGAGGTCCAACTCACCGGAGTCGAGGGCCGGGTTTTCGGAGGTGTAGTCCTGGAAATCGACGATGTCGACGTAGACGCCGGCCTTCTCGGCGTTCTGCTTGAACTTGACCCATTCGGGGTTGGTGGCACCGACCACGCCGATCTTGACCGGGTTGTCCTTGCTGCCCTTGGCGGACGACTCGTTGGCACCGGCAAACGCGCGGTAGCCGAAGAACGCGGCCACGGCGATAATCGCCACGACCACGATGGTGATGATGACGTTGCGGGCGGTGTGGTTCACACGCACCGGCTCGTTATTGTTAGGAGCGGCCGGGGTTGCCGGCTGGGTTGCTGTTGTCATTGGATTTCCTCTCTCCAAAATTGATGTCGGGTAACACCATAACGCATTTGAACCGCGAAAGTGTCGAAAAATGGCCGATTGCCGTATAGGTGTCTTTTATGGCGCGCATGCAATGGCCGGGATTCGTGCGTTTGATAACCCGCTATAGGCGTGCCGAACACGCCGGAAAGCACGTCGAGAGGGGCTTTGACAATGGAAGCTATGACTACCGATACCGCCAATGCCGATATCCGAGCCGTATTCTTCGATATCGATGGCACGCTCACCAGTTTCACGACCCATACGGTGCCGGATTCCACAATCGAGGCGATTCACCGGCTGCAGGCCGCAGGCGTCAAGGTGCTGATCTGCACGGGCCGTGCGCCTTCACAGATGCACGTGGTGCTGGATACCATGCCGGTGACGTTCGATGGCGTGGTGGCGTTCAATGGGCAGTATTGCTTTGATGACACCGGCTTCTTTGCCTCGCAGGCCTTGGATACCGCTGATATTGAGGTGATTCTCGACTGGCTGGACCGTCACCTTGATGTGGTGTGCAATTTCGGCGAGAAGGATTACGTGTACTTCAACCAGTCCAATGATCTGCTTCGCGCCACGTGGAGCAAACTGGGCAAAACCGCACCGACCCGGTATTTCGAGGACCCACGCACCCGCGCGCTGGATCATGAGACTTTCCAGATCAGTCCCTTTGTCGGGCCCGAGTTGGAGGCCGAACTGGTGGGACTGTGCAGCAATGTGCGCGGGGTGCGTTGGCATCCGGATTTCACGGATCTGATTCCGGCCGATGGCGGCAAGCCGCGTGGCATCCAGCGGTTCATGGCGCATTACGGCATCACGTGCGAACAGACCATGGCCTTCGGCGATGGCGGCAATGACACGGATATGCTCGCCTACGCCGGCATCGGGGTCGCGATGGGCAATGCGACCGCCGAGCCAAAGGCCGCCGCCGATTACATCACCGATGACGTGGACCACGACGGCGTACTCAACGCCCTACTGCATTTCGGGGTGCTACGCGACTAAAACATCACAACAGTTCGCTTTGTTCTGCCTCGCCGTGACAGGGCTTATGAATAAGCAAAGGGCTCGGGACGAACCCCGAGCCCTTTGGTGTTAGCGAACTAACAACACCGTGGAGGTGTTATCACTCGTTGTCGCCAGCGGTAGCGGCGGTAGCGGTGACGGCGCCCTTCTTGTCGGTGTTCACGCCGGAGTACACCCAGTCGGTGTAGTCCGGGTGGTCGTAACCCTTGTCGACGGCGAACTGGAAGGCCTCATCACGGAACTTCTCGAGCTCGTCGATCTTGTCGGCGTACTTGTCGGCGTCGATCATGCGCAGAGCCTCAGCGGTCAGCTCGTAGCGGTCGATGCGGTTGACACGAACCATGTCGTACGGGGTGGTGGTGGAGCCCTCCTCCTCGTAGCCGTGGACGTTGAAGTTGTCGTGGTTCGGACGGTCGTAGATCAGGCCGCGCACATCGTGAGCGTAGGAGTGGTACGCGAACAGCACCGGCTTGTCGGCGGTGAAGATGTCGGCGAACTCCTCGTCGGTCAGAGCCTCGTCGTTCTCCTTGGCGGACTGCAGGGAGAGCAGATCGGCAACGTTCACAACCTTGAACTTGACGCCCAGTTCCTTCAGCTTGTCGGAAGCAGCCATGATCTCCTGAGTCGGAACATCACCGGCGGCGGCAAGCACGACCTCGGCCTCATCGTTGTTCTTGGCGGTGGAAGCCCAATCCCAAGCGGCGGCACCCTTCTCGAGCTCGGCACGAGCTTCGTCCAAGGTCAGCCAGGTGGCAGCAGGCTGCTTACCAGCGATAATGGCGTTGATCTTGTTGGTGGACTTGTAGCACTTCTCGGCGATGGCCAACAGCATGTTCGCATCGGTGGCGAAGTAAATGCCGATGACGTGATCGTTGTGGAAGCACTTGTTCAGCAGGACGGAGGTGACACCCGGGTCCTGGTGGGAGAAGCCGTTGTGGTCCTGACGCCAGACGTGGGAGGAGACCAGCAGGTTCATGGAGGCGATCGGCTTGCGCCACGGAATCTCGCGGACGGTAGCCTCAAGCCACTTGGCGTGCTGGTTCAGCATGGAGTCGATCACGTGGACGAAGGACTCGTAGGAGCTCCAGATGCCGTGACGACCGGTCAGCAGGTAGGCCTCGAGGAAGCCTTCCATCTGGTGCTCGGACAGCTGCTCAACGACCTGGCCGGAGACGTGCATGTGCTCGTCGACCTCGTCGGAGATGTAGCCGGCATCCCACTGCTTGTTGGTGACTTCGTAGGAAGCCTGCAGACGGTTGGAAGCGGTCTCATCCGGTCCGAAGATACGGAAGTCGCGCGGGTTGTTCTTGATGATGTCGCGAGTGAAGGCACCCAGGGTACGGGTGGCCTCGAGCTGGCCCCAGCCGTGGCCGTACTCGGCCACTTCCTTGACCTCGTAGTCTTCGAGGTTCGGCAGCTTCAGGTCGTCGCGGATCACACCACCGTTGGCGTTCGGGTTGGCACCGATACGCAGCTCGCCCTTCGGCATGAAGGCAAGGACGTCGTCCTTGACAGCGCCGTTGGCGTCGAACAGCTCTTCCGGCTTGTAGGACTCGAGCCAGTTCTTGAGGACCTCGAAGTGGGCCTCGGTGTCGCGGGCGGAAGCCAGCGGCACCTGGTGAGAGCGCCAGGAGCCCTCGGTCTTCTTGCCGTCGATGTACTTCGGGCAGGTCCAGCCCTTCGGGGTGCGGAAGATCAGCATCGGGTAGAACGGACGGTGCACGTTGTCGGTCTGAGCGGCGGCCTTGATGTCGCAGATATCGTCCCAGATGGTCTCCCACAGCTCGGCGAAGCGACGGTGGATGGACATGTGGTCCTCGTCATCGAAGCCAGCAACGAACTCGTAGGGCTCGTAACCCATGCCGTGGAAGAACTCGTGGAGCTCTTCGTCGGAGATGCGGGACAGGATGGTCGGGTTGGCGATCTTGTAGCCGTTGAGGTGCAGGATCGGCAGCACGATACCGTCGGTGCGCGGGTTCACGAGCTTGTTGGACTGCCAACCGGTGGCCAGCGGGCCGGTCTCGGCCTCGCCGTCGCCGATGATGGCCGGGACGAACAGGCTCGGGTTGTCCATGATGGCGCCGTAAGCGTGGGACAGAGCGTAACCCAGCTCACCACCCTCGTGGATGGAGCCCGGGGTCTCCGGAGCGAAGTGGGACGGAATGCCGCCCGGGTAAGAGAACTGACGGAAGAACTTCTGCAGACCAGCTTCGTCCTTGGTGATCTTCGGGAAGGTCTCGGTGTAGGTGCCGTCCAAGTAGGACTGGGAGGTACCGGCCGGGCCACCGTGGCCCGGGCCCATGATGATCACGGTGTTCTGGCCATGGTCAGCAATGAAACGGTTGATGTGGCCGATGAGGAAGTTCAGGCCAGGGGTAGTGCCCCAGTGGCCCACCAGACGGTGCTTCACATCCTCGCGGGTGAAGGGCTCCTTCATCAGCGGGTTGGAACGCAGATAAATCTGGCCGATGGAAAGGTAGTTGGCAACGCGCCAGTACTTGTCAACGCCTTCGAGGGCTTCCTCGGAAACCGGAGCGCTGAGCTTCTTCCAAGGGGTGCCAATAACAGGACTCGTCATGTATACTCCTGTACTCCTGCACGTAATCGTGCGATTGATTATTTCTGTTCGGTCACGGTCCCTGACCCTTGCGGTGCCAAGGTTTTCCGTTCCCAGTCAATCGTCATGGTACGAGGACAACGCGACTTTTGAACGATTTCTTGCGGGTGTGTTCGAAATTGTTGCGGAAATTTCAGTATTTGTGCGGTTCAACTGACCGTTTGTCAACATTAGTTTTTTCAACATACTTTTTCAAAACGGCGGAAGCATGCGGAAATCCAGCATTTGGCTAGAACAGCGCACGTTCGATTTCCCATGTTTGAAATCGGCGTGTTGTCCGACTACAGGCATGCAGTTTGTTCGATTTGCGCACATAGGCTCTGCGTGTCGGCCTTGTCGCCTTGACCAGTGATAATCAGGGGTGTTCAGCCCACGTAAAATTCCAATGAACGTTAGGGGAATATCAATGGCAAACGGTCCTGTGCTTGTCGTCGACTTCGGCGCCCAGTACGCCCAGCTCATCGCCCGCCGCGTGCGCGAGGCAGGCGTGTACTCCGAGCTGGTCCCTCATTCCATGCCGGTTGACGAGATCCTGGCCAAGGATCCGAAGGCGATTATTCTGTCCGGCGGCCCGGCCTCCGTGTTCGAGCCCGGCGCGCCGACCATAGATACTAAGGTATTCGAATCCGGTGTTCCGGTGCTTGGTATCTGCTACGGCTTCCAGGCCATGGCCTATGAGCTCGGCGGCAAGGTGGATAAGGCCGCTCTCGGCGAATACGGCAAGACCTCAGCCACCATCGACGACGCCGACGGCATCCTCGCCGACTCCCCCGCCGAGCAGTCCACGTGGATGAGCCACGGTGTGGCGGTCGAACAGGCCCCGGCCGACTTCGAAGTGCTGGCCCACACTGAAGGCGCGCCCGTGGCCGCCATGGCGGACGAATCCCGCAAGCTCTATGGTGTGCAGTGGCACCCGGAGGTCAAGCACTCCCCGCTTGGCCAGCAGCTTATCGAAAACTTCCTGCACCGCTGTGCCGCGCTACCCAACGACTGGGACGCCTCCTCTATCATTGAGGACCAGGTCAAGAAGATCCGCGAGAAGGTCGGCGACGCCGAGGTGATCTGCGGCTTGTCCGGCGGTGTGGATTCCGCCGTCGCCGCCGCTCTGGTACACAAGGCCATCGGTGACCAGCTCACCTGTGTGTTCGTGGACCACGGCCTGCTGCGTAAGGGTGAGGTCGAGCAGGTCAAGCACGACTTCGTTGCCGCCACCGGCATCAAGCTCATCACCGTGGACGCGGCCGACGACTTCCTTGAGGCCCTGAAGGGTGTTTCCGAGCCGGAACGTAAGCGCAAAATCATCGGTGAGAAGTTCATCCGTACGTTTGAAAAGGCCCAGCGCCAAGTGCTTGAAGAGGCCGGCGCACGCGGTAAGGAAGTCAAGTTCCTCGTGCAGGGCACCCTCTACCCCGACGTCGTCGAATCCGGCGGCGGCGATGGTGCGGCCAACATCAAGTCCCACCACAACGTCGGCGGTCTGCCCAAGGACATCAAGTTCCAGCTCATCGAGCCGCTGCGTACCCTGTTTAAGGACGAAGTGCGCGCCATCGGCACCGAGCTCGGTCTGCCCGACGAAATCGTCTGGCGTCAGCCCTTCCCGGGCCCGGGCCTCGGCATTCGCATCATCGGCGAGATCACCAAGGAGCGCCTCGACCTGCTGCGCGAGGCCGACGCCATCGCCCGCGAGGAACTCTCCAAGGCCGGTCTCGACCGCGACATCTGGCAGTGCCCGGTCGTGCTGCTGGCTGACGTTCACTCTGTCGGCGTCCAAGGCGACGAGCGTACCTACGGCTCCCCCATCGTGCTGCGCCCGGTGAGCTCGGAAGACGCCATGACCGCCGACTGGTCCCGCGTCCCCTACGACGTGCTCGCCACGATCTCCACGCGCATCACCAACGAATGCCGCCAGATCAACCGCGTCGTCCTCGATTGCACCTCCAAACCGCCGGCCACGATTGAGTGGGAGTAATTAACCAAACCCCAAAAGCCTTGGAAACACTGGGCTTTTGGGGTTTCCTTTTGCCTTTTGATAACAATTTGATAACCAATGCCCTAAACCGATTTGTTTTATTTGTTGCCATGTAGACACTGGCTTGCAGGTGAAGCAGTTTTGTGAGGGCATAGAAGAACGGTCTTGTTGATTCTGAAAATCAACAAGGCCGTTCTTTTGTTCTCAGAAAATCCTACTCGGTTTTACAGGATGATTTCTACAATGCAATGCGTTCCGCTGGCTACAGCGATGTGGAGCGAGGCGAGCGTGGCAGCTTCGAGGAGCATCTGACCGTGACCCAGTTCAAGGTGGAGAAGGAGCAGGAGCGGCTTGCCAATCTCACCGAGCAGACAGCACAAAAGGCGCAGGAGGCCGCTTCGCTGGAAAAGAAAATCGAGAAGATCCAGAAAAAAGCAGTTGGCAGTTCAGGCTGTGGACAAGATCGAACCCAAGCCTGTGCCACTGTCCTCCAAGGTCATGTTGGAACGCTCGGAGTTTGAGAGCCTGTCAACGGCGGCAAAAAAAATTTGCTGCTCAGGAGAAAAAGGAATACAGGCTTCAAAAAATGCTGGATGACGCAAACAGGATGATTTCCGAATTGAAAGCCAAGGTCTCTGAGCTGACCGCTGAATTGGCTGAGTACAAGTCCGTCCGAAAGCAACTCAGCACAGCCGGATTGGAACAGGAAAATGAAGCCCTCCGAGGCAAGCTCCGCAGCTATGAGGTGGTCATTGAACGCAACAATCTCTGGCACCTTTTCAGTCCGAAACGCAGTAAAACACACAGCAGAAACGATGCCTGGTAAATCCCGTGTAGAGCCGAGAAAAACGAAAAAAATCCGATGGGAGAACACTGAATGAACCGGGCATCGTTCGGGCGTTCTCCATCGGAAAATCCACCCACTTTCACGGTTGTAGAGCCGACAAAAATTCACGAAAATCAGGAGGTTTTATGAAAACAGGTCTTTCCAAGAAGCCAAAAACAACCGCCATCTTTTTTGACGAGCAAAGCAGTATCACTGAAGTCCAGACCCATAACGCCGACCTCAAAAACCGACTCAGAAAATATGCTGAAAAATATCCTGACCTATGTCAGCAGACAGATGACAATGAACAAGGCGGTCTGACCTTTGAAATTCAAAAAGGCCGCTTCGGTTTCAAGCTGACTGCTCCCTACACTCAGGAACGCCGGAAAGCTGCCAGTGATCTGGCAAAGAAGAATACAGAAGGTTTGAGAAACAGGCGCAGGTAAAATTACAGTCCACCGTCCACAGGAGTAATCCTGTGGACGGTGTTTTTTGCCTCTCAAAAATTTTTATGTTTCACTCGAAAATATATTGACATTTATCTATGTGTCGCATATAATATCTCATAGATAACCGTCTATGGGAGGTGAGAGAGTGGATATTAACACAAAAGAAACTGCAACAATATTCAAAGCTCTGGGTGATGAAAACCGGCTGAGAATTTTGCTGTTACTGACAACCGGGGAAAAATGTGCCTGTAAGCTGCTGGAAAAAATTCAAGTCACGCAGCCTACCATGTCCCACCACATGAAAATTCTTTGCGATGCAGGTCTTGTTACTGGTCGTAAGGAGGGCAAGTGGATGCACTATTCGATTTCCAAGGAAGGTGCACTCTCTGCCAGACAGTGTTTTGATTTGCTGATAAACGCTGAAACAACTCAAAATACAAACGATAAGTCGTGTCGTGAGAAATAAGAGCTCTATTTCAAACGCACGGCTCTATCACAAAGCATCACATAGACGCATTTCTATTTATGAATATATTACCTGAAAGGAGACTTGTCATGGAAGCACTTAAATTTGGTTGGGATTTCTTCCAGAATGAAATTCTTGGAATCAAGTGGCTCAACCGACTCATTGGAGATTTGCTGACCGCCTGTGGTCTGGATGTCAGCGGAAAAGTTGGAGGAAGCGTTCAGTTTTTCTTCTACGACACCATAAAGATCATGGTGCTGCTGGGATGCCTGATCCTGCTGATTTCCTATATCCAGAGTTTCTTTCCCCCGGAACGGACGAAAAAGATTCTGGGACGGTTTCACGGTATCTGGGCAAACACCATTGCGGCACTTTTAGGAACGGTGACGCCCTTCTGCTCCTGTTCCTCCATTCCCCTTTTCATGGGCTTTACCAACGCAGGTCTGCCCCTTGGCGTGACCTTCTCGTTTCTGATTTCTTCCCCTATGGTAGACCTTGGCTCTCTGGTTCTGCTGATGAGCATTTTCGGGTGGAAGGTCGCAGTCACTTATGTGGTGCTTGGACTGGTCATTGCCATTGTGGGCGGTACGCTAATTGAAAAGATGCACCTTGAGAATCAAGTGGAGGAATTTATCCGCAGCGGTCACTCCATTGATGTTCCACAGGAAAAGCTTCATTTCAAAGACAGAATGCAGTATGCCTGAGAACAGGTTGTATCAACTGCGAAGAAGGTATTCCCCTATGTCCTGATTGGTGTTGGCATCGGTGCATTTATCCACAACTGGATTCCTGAAGAGCTTATTGTTAAGATTCTTGGCAGCGGAAATCCCTTTGGCGTTATCATTGCAACCATCGTAGGCGTGCCGATGTATGCCGACATTTTCGGAACCATTCCCATTGCGGAAGCACTGCTGGCTAAGGGCGCACAGCTTGGTGTTGTACTGTCCTTTATGATGGGCGTGACCACCCTTTCTCTTCCCTCTATGATCATGCTGAAAAAAGCGATCAAGCCGAAGCTGCTGGGTATCTTCGTGGCGATCTGCACCATCGGTATCATCATTGTGGGATATTTCTTTAACGCAATTCAATTTTTACTGGTGTAAAGGAGATAAAAAATGGCAAAGAAATGGTATCCCGTGACGGATATTCTCACCTGCATCGAATACAAAACAGCAGCTACAGCATTAAAAGCGATTATGGAGCTGCGATTCTGCTGATTGGTTTCTATATGTTTTGACTTGCATTTTAATAAAAAATATTTTGGAGGTAACGATTATGGCACTGTTTAATTTTGGTAAGAAAAAGGAAGAAGAAAAGAATGTTTCTACCTGTGGTTGCAGCTGCGGCGGCTCCTGTGAAACTGTGACCCCTGCACCTGAGATCACCAATACCTGTTGTGGAAATCCTGTGGAGGGCATTTGCTGTATCAAGGTTCTCGGCTCCGGCTGCAAGAACTGCCATGATTTGCTGGAAAACACCAAGCAAGCCGTCAAGGCAATGGGACTTTCCGTGGATGTGGAGTATGTCACCGATATGCAGAAGATCATGGAGTACGACGTCATGAGTATGCCTAGTCTTGTTGTCAACGAGAAGGTCGTGTCCATGGGCATGGTTCTGAAAGCCGCTGATGTGGAGAAGCTGCTGCATAAGCTGGGCTTCTAAGGAGGAAACCCTATGAGCAAGGAAAAAGGAAGTATCAATTCCTTTCAAAAGTATCTGACAGTCTGGGTTATCCTGTGCATGATTGCTGGTATTTTAATTGGAAAATACCTGCCGGGCATTCCAGCCTTTCTGAATTAGTTTGAATTTGCCAAGGTGTCCATTCCCATGGCAATTCTGATTTGGGTGATGATTTACCCCATGATGATGAAGGTGGATTTTCAGAGCATCAAGAATGTAGGCAAAAATCCAAAGGGGCTGTTTGTTACATGGATTACCAACTGGCTGATTAAACCCTTTACCATGTACGGCATCGCAAGCCTGTTCTTCTTTGTGGTTTTCAAGGGCTTTATCACGACAGAGCTGACAACGGAATATTTGGCTGGTGCGGTGCTGCTGGGGGCTGCTCCCTGTACCGCTACGGTCTTCGTATGGAGTAGTCTGACAAAGGGCGATCCCGCCTATACGGTGGTTCAGGTGGCTACCAATGACCTGATTATTTTGGTTGCCTTTGTACCGATTGTAAAGTTCCTGCTGGGCGTTTCCAATGTCTCCGTGCCGTGGGACACCCTGATTCTCTCTGTGGTTCTGTTTGTGGTCATCCCTCTGGCTGGTGGTATGCTGACTCGGTCTGTGGTCATCAAGAAAAAGGGAACAGCCTATTTTGAGGAAACCTTCGTCCATAAATTTGACAGCGTGACCACCATCGGTCTGCTGCTGACACTGGCGATGATTTTCTCCTTCCAGGGCAATATCATTCTGGAAAATCCACTGCATATTGTTCTGATTGCGGTTCCTCTGATTTTGCAGACTTTCCTGATTTTTGCCATTGCCTACATTGCCTGCCGGGTGCTGAAGCTGCCCTACAAGATTGCGGCTCCCGCCGGAATGATTGGAGCATCCAATTTCTTTGAGCTGGCTGTGGCTGTTGCAATCGCTTTGTTCGGAACTACTTCCCCGGCGGCACTGGCAACAACGGTTGGTGTGCTGACGGAAGTCCCAGTTATGCTGTTTTTGGTGAAAATTGCAAATAATACGAAAGACTGGTTCAAATATGAGTAAGAAAAAGGTAGCATTTATCTGTGTGCATAATTCCTGCCGCAGCCAGATTGCCGAAGCATTGGGAAAACATCTCGCTTCTGATGTGTTTGAAAGTTATTCTGCCGGAACGGAAACTAAGCCGCAGATCAATCAGGATGCAGTTCGGATTATGAAAGAACCGTATGGAATCGACATGGAGAAAACCCAATATTCCAAACTGATTCCCGATATTCCAGAACCAGACATTGCAATCTCTATGGGCTGCAATGTGGGTTGTCCTTTCATCGGCAGACCATTTGATGATAACTGGGGATTAGAAGATCCAACAGGGTGTGAGGATCAAGCCTCTGTTGAGGTCATTCGAGAGATTGAAGGACGGATTCAACAGTTAAAACAAGCCCTTATTTGATTGAAATAATAGTCTGCTTGTGGTATAATACAAATCATTCAAACTAATGCTCTTTCTCTGATAACATTGGTCTTGATAATTTTTTGATAACAGGAATCCGACACACCGTATAGGTTGGATAATTGGTATCAAATTGAGCAACTAAGAATCAAATCGGCTCTTCGCATTCTGGTGTGTAAGGGCCGTGCGGTTTGATTCGGTGTGTGATTGAAAAAGTAAATGAAACCGCGCGGCTTGGTATTGAGTCTAGCGC
>JAIJEI010000184.1 GCA_022739095.1 Bifidobacterium sp. | reverse complement strand
GCCGGGCGGTCCTCTTCATTCCACACAGCGACCAGCACGGCGGCCGGGCTGACACGGTTGGCGTGAGCGCCGGCGGTGTGCAGCATGTAGCTGACCAGTCGGCTCAGGCCGATGGACAGGCCCACGCCCGGGTACTTGCGGTTGCCCTGGGAGGCGAGATTGTCGTAACGGCCACCGGAGCAGATGGAGCCGAGTGATGCGGCACCGTCGAGGAAGGTCTCGTAGACGGAACCGGTGTAGTAGTCGAGACCGCGGGCGATCTTCAGGTCGGCGATGACGGAGCCGGGGCGGATGGCGGCGGCTTCATCGACGATCATGGCCAGGGTATCGAGTCCCTGACGAGCCAGCGTGTAGGCCTCGGAACCCTTGACGATGCCGTGAGCCTCGCACAGCGCATCGAACTTGGCGGCAAGCTCGGCACCGTCGGAGGCGGTGAGCTCGGCCAATTCGAGGCAGGCGCGTGCCTGCGCTTCGGTGGCGCCGCAGGTCTCGGTGAGCAATCGGGCCACCTCATCGGCACCGATTTTGTCGAGCTTGTCGATCTCGCGCAGCACGCCCTCGACATCCGTCAGACCAAGGCCGCGGTAGAAGCCTTCAGACAGCTTGCGGTTATTGGCGTGCACGGTGGCCTTGGGGAGGCCATACGCGCGCAGCTCTTCCAGCGCGGAGACCATGACCAGCGGCAGTTCCACTTCATAGTGGTCGGGCAGGTCGCCGGCGCCGATCACGTCGATATCGGCCTGCACGAACTCGCGGAAGCGGCCTTCCTGCGGACGCTCGCCACGCCACACCTTCTGAATCTGCCAGCGCTTGAACGGGAACGCCAACGCACCCGAGTGCTCGACCACATACCGGCTCAGCGGCACGGTCAGATCGAAATGCAGGCCCAAACGCTCTTCAATCGGAGTGTCGGATTCATGACCGACCTCCTGCAAACGGCTCAGCAGGTAGATCTCCTTGCTAGTCTCGCCTTTTTTCAGCAAAGAAGCGCCGGTTTCCACCGCTCGCGTCTCAATGCCGATGAAGCCGTTGAGCTCAAAAACCTTACGAAGCGTATCGATAACACGCTGCTCCACAACACGTTCGGAGGGGAGCCACTCCGGGAATCCTGATATTGATGCACCTTTAGCCACGAGATCAATATAATAGGTGAGGGTTGCGTCAAAACTTCCTGGTTCGCCCGGGATAGGAGACGCTCTCGCTTATGCATTCTACGCTTTAAGGAGCTGGCCATGGCCGACGAAACTGTCACCGAACCCGTAAACACCGCTGCGCCCGAAGAGCAGGCAACGACACCCGCACCCGAGGCCAGCGCGGCCACGCCGGCGCCGACTCCGTCCCCCGCTTCCATGCCGAAACCGCACGCGCCCTCCCCCGCCGCCTTCGCCAAGAAAACTCCGGCGGCCAAGCCGCGCGCTGCCGCCCCGGCCGCCGCCACCGCCGCCTATTCCGAGGCTGACGTCAAGGCCGCCGAGGCCTTCGGCCGCGTGGATGACAACGGCACCGTCTTCGTCAAGGATGGCGACGCCGAGCGCGAGGTGGGCCAGTTCCCGGATGTCTCCAAGGAAGAGGCGTTGGCGCTGTACGCCCGTCGTTTCCTGGATCTCAAGGCCAAGCTCGATCTGCTGGCCGCCCGTCTGGCTTCCCCGAACATTAAGGCCCGCGAAATCGACGAATCCGTGAAGCTCTTGGGTGAAGAAACCTCCGAGCCGGCCGCCGTGGGCGATCTTGCCGCACTCAAGGCCCAGTACGAGGAGCTGAAGGCTGCCGGCGAGGCCAAGAAGACCGAAATCGCCGAGGCGCGCAAGGCCGCTCAGGCCAAGGCCGTTGCCGAGCGCACCGCCATTGTCGAGAAGGCCGAAGCACTGGCCGCTTCTCTGGGCGACAACACCAACTGGCGCTCCACCGCCGACAAGTTCCGTAACCTGTTCGACGAGTGGCAGAACCACCAGCGCACCACCGTGCGCATCGACAAGCCGGAGGCCGAGGCGCTGTGGAAGCGCTTCTCCGCCGCCCGCACCACCTTCAACCAGGCTCGCCGCAAGTGGGCTCAGGCTCGCGACAACGAGCGTACGGCCGCCAAGGAAGCCAAGGAAGCGATTATCGCCGAGGCCAATGAGCTCAAGGATTCCACCGCTTGGGGTGAGACTTCCCGCAAGTTCAACGATCTGATGGACCGTTGGAAGAAGGCCGGCCGCGCTGGCCGTAACGAGGACGACGAGCTGTGGGCCAAGTTTCGCGAAGCCGCCGACACCTTCTTCAACGCTCGTCAGGCCGATCGCGATCAGATCAACTCCTCCGAGAAGGAGAATCTGGCCGTCAAGGAGGCTCTGCTGGTCAAGGCCGAGGCTCTGGTGCCGGTGAAGACCGACGCCGAGGCCAAGAAGGCTCGCCAGGAGCTGGCCAAGATTCAGGAAGAGTGGGATCAGATCGGTTACGTGCCGCGTGACGACATGCGCCGCATCGAGAACCGTCTCGACGCCGTCGACAAGCAGATCAAGGCCATCGAGGATGCCGCTTGGAAGCAGACCAATCCGGAGGCCGACGCCCGCAAGTCCAGCTTCGAGGAGCAGCTCAACGCCCAGCTCGCCGAGCTCGACGCCAAGATCGCTGCCGAGTCCGACCCGAAGAAGAAGGCCAATCTCGAAGCCGAGAAGGCCACCAAGGAGCAGTGGCTGAACGCCATCAAGTAAGGGTCTCGCCAGGTGCCCCTCAGAGAGGGGAGCTGGCAGCAAGGCTGACTGACTGAGGGGAGTCTACGGTTATACCGCAAGCTCCCCTCAGTCGTCTACGGCGACAGCTCCCCTCAGCGAGGGGAGCTTTGTCATATTCATGCCGTTTTCTCCTGCCCTATACTCATAACTTCACCCCATAGTTCCTCAGTCACCCAGCAATTGGTGTCTTACGCCTGAGTCCCTACCGGTGCTGCAACACTGCCGTGAGCCCTTGATGTGCGGCCAGATATTCATGCAACGGCTGGCTGTATGGCATATTTAGCTCGCCGTAATTGGTTCCGGCACGGAAGGCGGGGTAACTGTCGCCGCCCTGAAGCAGATATGAATTGGACGCGATAATCACCAGGTCATCGTCCGCAATCGGTCGGCCGTCAACGGCGAGGTTCACGATACGAACCGCCGCATGTTCGTCGGCAGCACACTCGTCAGCGTCGGCGTTGGTATCAGCGGCGGCATCAGTGTCGGCGTCGGCATTGCCGCTCCCACCGGTCGTACCGCATTCGGCATACCGATACGTCACGTTCGAGGAGATGCCGAGCCAACGCCGCTCCAATCGCCCATCGTCACGGCGGAATTGCTCGGCGAGCACTCTCTTCACATCTCGCCCGGTGAGCGTTTCATGCGCGGCCTTGAACTGCAAGGCCATGAGACTATCCACCTCGCGCACGGTGACTTTGCCATCGCCATTCATATCGAGCCGTGGAGTCCTCAGACTGCCATTATTCGAAAACCCGATTACCGGCAAGCGATTTCCGGCATACACATGCTTCATGATTGACTCGCGGTTCGCGTCCGCCACAAGCACACCGATCGTATTCCCGTGCTTATCCGAACCTTGTTCGTCGAAATTCACGCCGGAGGCCAAGGTGCCAATCACCGCGCTGCCGGCATGATTCGAATATGTTGCCGCCGCCTGGTAAATATGCTGAGCGCGCGATACCTCATTGTTCTCCTCGGCACCGGCAGACATCCAAGCGGCTTGCGCCGGATGCGCATTAAGCCCTTCCACGCCCAGCACGCCGTCAACCGCCGTATGGCTGGTGCCATTGCCGAGG
>JAIJEI010000183.1 GCA_022739095.1 Bifidobacterium sp. | reverse complement strand
CACAGTTTCATCGCCTTTATCCTGGCCACGTCGGTGATGCTGATTTCCGCGAAATATGCGTGGTACATCATCGCCCTACAAATCGTGCTGGCTCTGATCGCCGACCGCAAACGCTGGGCGACTTACGTCGTGGCGCTGCTCATCCCCACCGTACTGATTCACGGCGGCATCTCCTTCGCCATCTCCTCTGGCGCGATCATCGGCGGCGACCCAATCGAAAGCCGCGGCGTACAGCTGCAAATGATCGCCCGCGTGGCCCAACGCAACCCGGACGGCATTTCAGACGAAGCCAAAAAGAACCTCGCGCCCGTCTTCAATCTCGATCAGATGGCCGACGCCTACTCCCAGCAGGATGCCGACCCGGTGAAATCCTCCGGCATCCAAGCCAAGAAGGTCAGCTACAAATGGCGCACGGTGACGCCCGAGGATATGACCAATTTCAACAAGGCCTGGTTCGAAATCGTCAAGGACAATCCGATCATCGCGCTGGATGCGCTGCTGGCCAAATGCTTCGGATACTTCAATGTGAACGATCAGCCGTACGTATCGATGGATTATTACGTGACCAGCGACTACGTGCAGAAAAACTCCACATGGATCAAGGATTACAACCATGACTGGCGTGAGCACATCGCCGGCTTCACTCGCGTATGGGGCAGTATTCCCGTACTCGGCTGGCCTACGCACGGCAATTTCTACGTGGTGATGACATTGCTGATCGGCGCGGCCGAGGTGATTCGCCGACGTTGGCTCACCCTCATGACCCATATTCCGCTGCTGCTGCTGATGGGCGTGATGATTACCGCGCCGGCCAATAATTTCGAGCGGCACATGTTGCCGGTTGCGGTTGTATTCGGATTCGTGGTGCTGACGTATTGGCGAGAGTCTTTGGCTGAAAGGCAACGCCAATCAGCGACGCTACACTAGTGACTATGTCAGATTTTCTCGAACTTCTTGCTGCCGACGTTGCCGATTCGTCCGGTGCATCCGGTGCGCCCGATTCATCCGATTCGGGCGCACCCGGCATCGCCGCGACCAACCGCGTACGCACTGTGCTGTTCGAGTGCCTGTTCAATCATCTGGCCGACGAACGAGTGGAGTCCCTGTTCACCATCCTCGGCTTCGAGCATGACTTTGATTATTATGCCATCGCCGGATACCCTGCCCGGTCCACCGCACGTACGGCCAAGGAAATCGAGAAAATCGTGGCCGATTTCGGCGGTGTGTGCCTGACCGCCAAGCGCCCGATTGGCAACAGCACCGCCGTAGTGGCGTTGATTCGCCCGGTCGGCGCGGCCACGCCGGAAATCATCTGCAATACCATCGCCCCGTCGTTCGCCGCCGATCGGCCGATCGCCCTGGGCCCGCAGCGCACCGGTGCCGAAGGCGCGATGCGTTCGATTCAGGCTACGCTTTACTGTCTCAAGGCTGCGCCCGCATTGGCCGCCACCGTGCAACCTTTGCCGCGCCCCCTGCGTACCGACGACGCGCTGCCCGAACGCGCGCTGATTGGCGACACGGACGCCCGTGACGAACTGGTTCGCGTGGTTTACGGAAGTCTGACCGCGGCCGGCCCGGATGATCCGACGCTGCTCACCGTCTCCACATTCCTGAAGTTCGGCGGCTCGCTGGAAACCACGGCCAAGGAACTCAACGTGCATCCCAATACGATTCGATACCGTTTGAAGCGCGCCGCCGAATCCACCGGGTGGGATGCCACAGACCCGCGCGAGGCCTACGTGCTGATCACCGCCATCGCGCTGGGTCGCGTGGCCGAAGCATAACGGACCGCAACGTAGTCGGGCAGAAGCATAACCAGCAGAACCGTAGCCGGCAAAGGCCATAGCTGACCGGACATAACCGTCCAGCCCGACAGCCTAGCGGGCCGAATCAGGCTGCCTGAATCTCGTGTACGCCGTCGCGCAGCAATGCTGCCAACGATTCCTGCGCTGCCAGCACATCGTCCACGAATCCGCCGACGGACAGGCTGGCGATCACCCGACCGGACTCGTTGTCCATAATCGGCACGCTGACGGCACCGATGCCGAGCGTGACGTCCTCGTTTGACAGGGCATATCCGCGCTCACGAGTCAGGCGGATATCCTCCCGCAGCTGGTCCGCGGCCACCAGCGTGTGCTCGGTATAAGCCGGAAAGGGCGCGCCTGCGAGATACTACTCGGCGACGGCATCGTCACAATGCGCCAATGCCGCACGACCGTCGGCTCCCGCGTACCAGGGCAGCACGCAGCCCGGGCGCACGACCAGCGAATCGATGGCCTGGCCTTGTACGCATTCCATGCACACCGCTTCAGTACCGGAAACCACGCTCAGAAACGAGGTCATGCCGGTTTGCGCGGTGATGGCATGCATAACCGCGATTGCAGGCTGCCATTCCTTGCGCGACGCACGGGCGGCCTCGGCCAATTGCAGCCAGTCCAGGGATAGCGAGTAGTTGCCATCCGTATCCGTTACGGCCCACCCCACATCGATCAGGCCATCCAGCACGCGATATACGGAGGATCGCGGAATATCGCAGGCGTCGGCGATATCCGCCGGAGACAGGCCGCTTTCCGCCGCCAATGCGTCCATCACGCGGCTCGCCTTGTCCAGCGCGCGGGTCGGCTCGCGTTTGTCTTCCGCCATCGTCGATATCCTTCCCTGACTCACCGTTTTGCGCTGTTTAGGCCGAGATCAGCGCTGCGATATCCGAGGCCCCGCGACACTTCGAAGCCAATAGTCTGTACCAATCGCACCGTATCTTGTGCTTCTGCTGCCGCCGATTGGCCGGCTACCATGCCGGCCAGCTCAGGCTCCAGGGAGCGCGAAAGGCCGCTCAACGCGATGGCCGCCTGAATATCCCCGGCATGATCGAACACCGGTACGCTGATGGTCACAGATCCGGCCATCGTCTGGCCGGCATCGTGCGCAAAGCCGCATTTGCGTATGCGACGAGCCTGTTCCATCGCCGTGGCACGCATCGTGGAGAATGTGCCGCCGAGCTCATTGGTATAGGCATAATGTTCCAAAAGCCGCTCGTAGCGGTCTTGCGGGATCCAGGCCGTCAGCACATGAGATGGCGCGCCCATGCTTATCGACAGGCTGTTGCCGACCAATTGTGTATGACTGAGCAACGCATCACGGGTCTGTGCCTCGATGCATACCGTACGCAATTGCCGCCGTACGAACAGGCTCCAGACGCCGAATTGGCTACGCTGGGTGCGGAAAGTTTTACGCGCGATCTGCTGGATATCCAGTCTGCTTTCGATCTGGCCACCGATGCGTACACAGTCGATGCCGAGCCGATACTCGCCACGGTTGGTGCCACGCTCGACCCAGCCGACCGCGGCAAGATTGTCGAGCAAACGATACGTGGAGCTCACCGGTTCACCAGTGCGTTCACTAACGGTTTTCGCAGTGCTCGGCCCCAGCTGCGCCAGTACGTCGAGCACCGCCTTGGATTTCACCAATGCATCCACGCTGCGGTCATCACGGCTTGGCGCCACCATACGCGTCACCTCCTGACTTGTGTGTTGATACCTCAGCCATCGTACCGGGTGTTCGTTCGATTGTCGTATTCTTGGCTCCCTTCTTTGAGGGGAGCCGTTCGTGCGGCGGGCCGGGGGGAGGCTCCTTTTGCTCCCTGTGATGGGGGAGCTGCCGGTCGCGGACCGGTTGGGGGAGAGACGTCCCGTCATGTCAGTATCCGTGTGCTCTCCCC
Source organism: Bifidobacterium sp. (assembly GCA_022739095.1). Taxonomy (GTDB): domain Bacteria; phylum Actinomycetota; class Actinomycetes; order Actinomycetales; family Bifidobacteriaceae; genus Bifidobacterium. Next base: position 88 of record JAIJEI010000183.1, on the reverse strand, counting down.
TTCAATCTGGGTTGTGATTCTACTGGTTATTATCGTAGCCGCCTACTCGTTGCATTCATTAGGTCGATTTCACGTTCATTAGGTCGGT
>JAIJEI010000182.1 GCA_022739095.1 Bifidobacterium sp. | reverse complement strand
GTCGAGGATCTGATCAACGAGCTCAAGAGCGACTACACCATCGTGATCGTGACCCACAACATGCAGCAGGCCGCCCGTATCGCCGACTACACCGCCTTCTTCAACCTGAAGGCCGTGGGCCAGCCCGGTCACCTCGAATACTTCGCGGACACCATCACGATGTTCAACAACCCGCAAAACGAAGAAGCCGAGCGCTACATCTCCGGTCGCTTCGGCTGATCCGTTAAGCAAACAGCCCAGTGGGCTGTTTGTAGGATCAGCCTGAGTGAAGCGATAGCTGAGCGAAGGTAGTATTGAGGCCCGCCGTTAGGCGGGTCTTTTGTTGCAGGGCCGGAGGAGATTCGTTTCCTGCGCGTAGCGTAATGATTTGTGCGTAGGAGAAACGGCAAAGCCCGCCGCAAGGCGGGCTTTCGCATATTCAGCGCGAGTATTGCCGGTCGGCTCGTCGGCCAGAATGATTTGCGTATCTTCTGTTTACGGCACGAGTGTGAGAGAATGGTCACAGCAAGGTCCAGCAAAGGAGCATAGGTGAGTACTGGTCTGATCGTCAGCATTGTCGTTGTCGTTATCATCGTTGTCTTGATTGGTTGGGGCGTCAGAGCCTATAACAACCTGGTGACGCTGAAGAACCGTGTGAAGAACGGTTGGGCACAAATCGACGTGCAGTTGAAGCAGCGCGCCGACCTCATCCCGAACCTGGTGAATACCGTCAAGGGGTACGCATCCCACGAGTCTGAAGTCTTCACTCAGGTGACCGCCGCCCGCGCCGGCGTAGTGGCTGCGGCCAGCAACCCGAGCACGACCACCGCTCAGCGCGCCGCCGCCGAAAACCAGCTGTCCCGCGCCCTGTTCAATCTGCAGGCCACGGCTGAGGCGTATCCGCAGTTGCAAGCCAACCAGAACTTCATGGATCTGCAGAACCAGCTCAAGGAACTGGAGAACAAGATCGCCTACGCCCGTCAGTTCTACAACGACGTGGTCCTGAAGCTCAACACCGCCATCGAAACCGTGCCGACGAACATCATCGCCGGCTTGTTCCACTTCGAACAGGCGCAATACTTCGAGGCCGATGATGCCTCCCGTCAGGTGCCACAGGTCCAGTTCTGACCCGCTTCAGGCCTGTCCGGTAAGCCGCCGGCCGGGCCCGTATTGTCTTAAGAGAAGGAAGATATGCGAATACGATTCATTCGCGCCGGAATCATCAGCATTGTTGCCACGGTGGTGTTGGCAGTTATCACCTTGGCGATAATCGGGACTTCCGCGTTCGGCGATTCGGCCGACCTCAGCTACCGCACGCTGGACTATGACGTGACCGCCACCGCGAACGGTGATTTGAAGGTCACGCAGCATATCGACGTCAAGATGCGTGAACGTACTGACAGTGACGACAGCACCAAGCCGTGGAAGCAACTGTTCCAGCAATACACGCTGAACTCCGGCACCCTGACCGATATCAGCGATATCAGCGTGCGCAACGTTACAGACGGCATCGACTACGCACAACAGAGCGAACCCAAGCTGCCCAGTGACGTCTCTTCCGACAAGGAATGGAACAGCGACTACGCCAACCACTGGTATATCGCCGATGTGAGCGATGGCAGCGACCATCCAAAGGCATACACGCCCGGTACCGATGGCCTCAAGCCCAGCGCCTCCGCCGCTGAAGATAACACAACTGTGGAGATCGGCTGGAATCTCCCGGTCACCACCGAGGCCAACAGCATGAAGTTCGACGTGAGCTTCACCATGCACGATGTGGCCACCAAATGGAAAGACGTGGTCTCCTTCCAATGGGAGCCGTTCGGCAAGAAGAACCAAGTGCCTATCGGCACGGTCACCGGCACCGTCCACTTCCCCAACGGCATCACCGGCAAAACCTCATGGGCATGGCTGCACACCGAGCGCACCTCGGAAACCAAACGCAACAGCGACGGCAGCTACACGTTCACGGCCTACAACATCCACAACGGCGACTACCTCGATGTGGTCGCGGCGTTCGACGCCGCCAAAGCCAAGGGCATCGCCCGCAAGGGAACCGGCAATCATCTCAAGGACCTGAAACAGGACGAATATAAGCAACAGCAGCGCTGGCTCGACAAGCAACGATTCGCTGCCAGAGCTCGTCTCGTGTTCTGGATTGTCAGCATCGTGCTCGGCATCGCGTTGTGCGCGTGGGGCATCTGGGCTGTGATCTCCAGCAACCGGCGTGCGCAATACCGTGGCAGCGTCGAATACTGGCGCGATCAGCCCGGCATCAGTCCGGCTTCCGCCGCCCGTCTGATTCGTGTGATCGACCCGTCGACGCGCCAATCCGACGAAGACCGCCAACTGACCGCCACCATGCTGTCGCTCGCCGTCAAGAAGGCCATCGCCATTTATCCGGGGCCGTCGGACATGTATCGCGGCATCGACATGAGCCAGGCCACGCCGGTGGGCTTGAGCCAAATGATTGCCGCCGACCAAGGCAAGCAGTATGCGGCTGGCATCACCAGCACCATCGTGATTCTGCCGCTCGCCATTGATGAGGCACCCAACTCGCAACAGTTGGGGCTGAGCGAATCGGAAGATGCGCTGCTGAACCTGCTCATCGTCATTTCGCAGCGCGTGGGCAGCCCGGTATTCGACCTGAACCAGATGAAGGCGACCTGCCAGAACTGGCAAGACGGCTATATTGAGCTCGGCAAATTCACCGGTGCATGCAGCGTGGAATACCAGCGGCTGGGTGCCACACGCTCGGTGGGCTGGCAATGGATCCTCCCCGGCGTACTGGCCGCCGTGCTGGGATTCGGTTCGCTGCTGGCCAACAGCTTTATCGGATACCCGGTGGCCGGTCTTATCGAGCTGCCGATATTCCTGGTCGGCCTGTTCTGCTCGATGGCCGTCGCGATGACCGTGCTCACCGACCAAGGCCAGGATATCGCCGGTCGGACTCTGGGCCTTAAGCGTTATATGGAAGACTTCTCCAACTTCACCGACCGTGGTACCGCCGATTTGGGCTTGTGGGATTGGTATATGGTCTATGCCGCCGCGTTTGGCATTTCCGATCGCGTGATGCATGAGCTGGCCAAGGCCTATCCTCAGGTCAACGACCCGGCTTGGCTGGATGCCAACGCCTCTAACTCGTTGTTCTACTGGAACTACCGCCCGTATGGCTGGTACAGCCACCGTCATAATGGTCCGTTCGACCACGATGCTACCGGGCAGATGAACCCGGGCATTAGCGGCCCAGCTCCGGCTTACGGAGGCACGTCGTTTGCCGGCGGATTCTCCGACCTCGGCTCGCAGCTGAACTCCGGACTTGCTGACATCAGCTCGACTATCAGCGCGGCAGCACCATCCGCTGATTCCGGTGGCGATTTATCCAGCTTCGGCTCGGGCGGCGGTTCCGGTTTCGGCGGCTCGTTCGGCGGCTCAGGTGGCGGTTCGTTCGGCGGGCGTTAAGCGGTGTGCTTCTGAAAGTCCCTATAGCTCTGAAAGTAAAAAGCCCGGTGTCATAAGACATCGGGCCTTTCTCTCAAAATCGAGGTGAGGAAACCTCAACAGTCAGGTCCAACGGGGCGAAAGTCTGTGGCGCCGCCGAGAAGATTGCCTCGAAGCTAGCGTGACCTTTCTGCTACAACACAGCATACCAGCCTCCATCGAAGCTCACCAGTACACTGGACGGACCAAACCAAGGTCTACTAGCGTGGCACTTTGGCGCGGTGTCGTTGTGTCAACCGGCATAATGACGTCTCAAAATTCAAGAGGAGGTTCTCATGGTAGGCAACGACCATGACAACCGTCCGAGACAAGACCGGCAATACCGGGAAGGCCTGATGACGGGCCTGCTGAT
>JAIJEI010000181.1 GCA_022739095.1 Bifidobacterium sp. | reverse complement strand
CGGCAAGGTAATGTCGAAGACAAGCCACCCAAAGACGAGCGTTGCACTTACAAACTGAATTCGGGGAAATAAAACCTATTTATTCTTCGTGATATAGTTATCGTTGGGAAAAATAGGATTTATTTTTTACGGGAAGCGAGAGGGTGCGGTGATAGATCGTCCCGAATACCTGAAGAGGCTTGACTCGTGGAAAGACCATGACGTGATCAAGGTGATTACGGGCGTGAGACGTTGCGGCAAGTCCACGCTGATGGAGCTATGGAAACACCGCCTTGCCGAGGGATACGGGGTCCCGCCGGAGTCCATCGTCCACATCAACCTCGAGCTGATGGAGAACGAGCCGTTGCTCGAATACCATCGCCTGCACGAGGAGATCCTCAGACGTTGCGAGACGATCTCCGGGGCACATTACGTCCTGATCGACGAGATACAGAACGTGCCAGATTTTCAGAAGACGCTCGACAGCCTGCAGGCGAGGGGAGGCATCGACCTGTACGTGACCGGGTCGAACGCCAAGCTTCTGTCCGGTACCCTGGCCACGCTGATCTCCGGACGATACGTGGAGATCTCCATGACCCCATTGTCGTTCTCCGAGTATGTCCGTGCCCGTTCCGACGACGATCGCGGCCTACGACGCGTCTGGTCCGACTACCTGCGTGACGGCGCAATGCCGGCGACCGTGGGCTTCCCTGGCGACGAGACAATGCTTCACGACTATCTCGATGGCATTCTGAACACCGTGCTGCTCAAGGACGTCGCCGAACGTCTCGGCGTCTCCAACATCGGGGCGCTCGGCGCGCTCACCCGCTACATGTTCGACAACATCGGCAACCTGACCACGCCCAAGACCATCGCCAACACCATGACTTCGCTGGGAACCAAGATCACGGCACCGACAGTGTCTAGCTACCTTGACGGCCTGTCCGACGCGTTCATCCTCTACCCGGCCCACCGATACGACATCAAGGGCAAGAGGATTCTCAAGCAAGAGAAGAAGTACTATGCCGTGGACTTGGGGGTGCGACGTATCCTGTGCTCCAACAACGTGCGGGACACCGGACGCCTCCTCGAGAACGTGGTGTTCCTCGAACTGATGCGCCGCGAGGGCGACGTGTATGTCGGACAGAACTCCGGCGGCGAGATCGACTTCGTCACGAACGGGCCAGGCGGGCGTCGGTACTACCAGGTCAGCGAATCGGTGCACGACTCGGCGACGCTGGATCGGGAGCTGTCCTCGCTGCGCGCCGTGCGTGACAACTATCCCAAGACACTGATTACGCTGGATGACGAACGGCCCTACTCCCACGAAGGCATCCGACAGGTATACGCGCCTGACTGGCTGTTGAACGAAGGCCACAAGAAACAGTAGATACTAGGGCGGCCAGCGGATTAGCAAGACATCAGTTGGTGAGGACTGCTGACATTGCACTCCGACGGATGACTTGGATACTTATATGGTATCCGATTCTGAACAATTGAGTGGGGGCGTTGATGGTTGCCATCGTTTGAGCTGGCGAAATGCGATTTCGCGCCATGCTGTTTCAACAACGGTGACAACGGCTACAGTTGAACTATGCATGGGTTGAAGAGTGCGATTGACAGGGGAGCGGACGCGTGGGCACGTTCGCTGCCTGGGCGCGTGCTCGACCGGTATGTGTCGCGGAGCGGCCCCCTGCTGGCGAATGGTCTGGCATATGGTCTGCTGTTCGCCTTTTTTGCCGGCGTCTGGATTGCGGTGAGCGTGCTCGGTCTTATCATGGTCGGCAACATTGATTGGCAGCAAATGCTGATCGACGCGGTGCGTGAAGTCATTCCCGGTGTGGCCGACTCGTTTCTGACGTCTTCCGCACTAAACACCATGTCAAGCACATTGACGTGGACCGGTCTGGCCACGTTGGCCATGTTCTGGTGGACGGTGACCGGCTGGATGAACTCGCTGCGCCACGCCGTACGGGCCATGTTCGACGACTGCGGCGACGAGCTCAATATCGTCGTCGCAAGGTTACGCGATACGCTTGCCGCCATCGCCATCGCAATACTGTTCATTCTTTCGACCGCGGCCGGTACGGTGTCCGGCGGCATCGTACGCCGACTGCTGCAATGGGGCGGCATCCCCAGCAGTTCGTTACCCGGCACCGTGCTTTTGGAGATGACCGGTTTCGGTACCGGCGTCGCGCTGAATTTTGCGTTGTTCATGTTGCTGCTGCGCGTGGTCTCCCACATCAAAGCCGGACGATTCACGATACTCGGCGCGTTACTGGGATCTCTGACGGTTTCCGCAATGCAGCTTCTCGGTGCGCGACTATTAGCCGGAGCCTCACGGAATCCGATGCTTGCCCCGTTCGCCGCGTTGATCGGCGTGCTCATTTGGTTCAACCTCGTCGCCCAGGTCATTTTGCTCTGTGCCGCCCTCATTGCCGAGTGCCGACAAAAGAGCTGTGCGTCTGAACTGACTAATGTAAACACACCCTAATATTCCACTTTATTGGCATGTGGTCTCAGCCGGTAAATATTTACCGCCGCCCAGACCACACGGTATGGTGGAGCGCATGGCTGATTACGGGAACAACTTTGTGCAACTGCATAACCACACGCACTATTCGCTGCTCGATGGTGCGTCGAAGATCCCTGATTTGGCCAAACGCGCGGCCGAACTCGGCATGCCTGCGGTCGGCATCACCGACCATGGCAACATGCATGGCGCCTACGAGATGTACACCAACTGCGTGGCCAATGGCGTCAAGCCCATCATCGGCATCGAAGCTTATGTGACCCCGGAAACCGCACGTCAAGACAAGTCCCGCGTGCATTGGGGCACCGAAGCCCAGCGCCGTGACGACGTCTCCGGTGGTGGTCTTATCACCCACTTGACCATGTGGGCCGAAAACGACGAAGGCCTGGTCAACCTCATCAAAGCCTCGTCCGTGGCCAACCTCGAAGGTCGCGTCATGCGTTATCCGCGTATGGATAAGGAGGTGCTTGCCACATATTCCAAAGGCGTGATCGCATCCTCCGGCTGCCCCTCGGGCATTATCCAGACCCGTCTGCGCCTCGGTCAGTTCGATGAAGCCCTGCGCGCCGCCGGCGAATTCCAGGACATCTTCGGCAAAGACAACTTCTTCATCGAACTCATGGATCACGGTCTGCCCATCGAAACTCAGGTGACCGGTGACCTGCTGACCATAGCCAAGAAACTCAACGCACCACTGCTGGCCACCAACGATTCCCACTACGTACACGCCGAAGATGCACAGGCACAGGACGCCATGCTCTGCATCAACTCCGGTTCCCGTCTTGACGATCCGGGCCGATTCAAGTTCGACGGCACCGGCTACTACATCAAAACCGCCGAAGAGATGCGCGAACTGTTCAAGGACCATCCGGACGCCTGCGACAACACCCTCGCCATCGCCGAACGCTGCAACGTGATGTTCGACGACCACGAAGACGGCGCGTTCATGCCGAAATTCCCCTGCCCCGAAGGCTGGGATGAGACCTCCCTGTTCCTCAAAAAAGTCGAGGAAGGTCTGGAGAAGCGTTACGACGGCAACCCGCCGCTCGACGTATTGAAGCAGGCCGACTACGAATGTGGTGTGATCTGCCAGATGCAGTTCTGCGGATACTTCCTCGTGGTCGCCGACTACATTCAGTGGGCCAAGGACCACGGCATTATGGTGGGTCCGGGCCGTGGTTCGGCCGCAGGCGCCATGGTCGCCTATTCCATGGGCATTACCGAGCTCGATCCGCTCAAGCATGGCCTGATTTTCGAGAGGTTCCTGAACCCTGAGCGAGTGAGCCTTCCTGATATCGATGTCGACTTCGACCCTGAAGGTCGTGCGCGAGTCATCGAATACTGCGG
>JAIJEI010000180.1 GCA_022739095.1 Bifidobacterium sp. | reverse complement strand
AATCAACAGTTCGCCCGGACATATTGACCACGACCAACAACTTCTCGTCACCGAGGGTACGAGTGAAGGCATACACATGCGCATCGTCCGCGTCGAGCAACTGCCAGTCTCCGGCTGCCACCACAGGCATGTCGTGGCGCAGAGCGATGAGCCGCTTGTAGAAGGCATACACCGAATCCGAGTCGTCAAATTCACTGGCGGCATTGATCTCCGTATGGTTCGGATTCACCGAAATCCACGGCTCCATGGCAGCGTCCGGCGAGGTGAAACCAGCGTAGACGGAACCGTCCCATTGCATCGGAGTACGTGAATTATCACGACCGCGCGCCGCCAGACCGGCCATCATCGATTCCGAAGATTGCACCTTGGCTTCCTCGACCCTCTGACGGTAGGCATTCAACGATTCGAGGTCGCGGTACTGGTCAAGGCGCGTGAAGTGGGCGTCGGTCATACCCAATTCCTCACCCTGATACACATATGGAGTTCCACGATGCATGTGTAGCATCAGACCCAGCGCCTTGGCCGAGCGAATACGGCTTTCCTCGTTGGAATCGTCACCCCAACGGGATACGACGCGCGGCTGATCGTGATTGCCAGTGAACAGGCTGGCCCAGCCCGCGTTCTTCACGGCTGTTTGGTAGCCGGCCATAATGCTCTTGAGCTTCGGCAGGTCAAGCGGCAGTGGCTTCCACTTGACGCCTTCGCAATCGAAATCAACGTGTTCAAACAGGAAGAGCATGTCCAGCTCACCGTTGGCTGGATCAGTAATGTATTCGTTGCGCTGGGCAGTAACGCCGGGGGCCTCGCCCACGGTGAGGAAGCTCTCGCGGCCTTCGAACACTTCACGGCGCATTTCGGCCAGGAATTCGTCTTGGCGGGGGCCGTCCGCGCAGAACGGATTCGGGTTAGAGTAGCCTTCCTCGCCTACGGGCAAATCCTCCAATTCGGAACCGTACTCGCCGGGCAGTTTGCCGGAGGGGTCCGTGCGCTTGGAAATCAGAGTAATGACGTCCATACGGAAGCCGTCAACGCCACGATCAAGCCACCAGTTCATCATGTCGTACACCGCACGACGCACGGCTGGGTTTTCCCAATTGAGGTCGGGCTGTTTTTTCGAGAACTGATGCAGATAGTATTCACCGCGCTCAGGGCAGTACTCCCATGCAGAACCGCCAAAATAGGAGCCCCACTGGTTGGGTTCGGCACCCGGTTCACCGGCCGTGGTGCCGGGGCGCGCCGGGCGCCACCAATACCAGTCCGCATGCTCGTCGTCCTTGTTCTTGGACGCCTCGAACCACGCATGCTCATCGGAGGTGTGGTTCACGACCAGATCCATCACGATCTTCAGACCGCGCTTGTGGGCCTCGGCCAGTAGCTCGTCCATATCGTCGAGCGTGCCGAACAGCGGGTCGATATCCTGATAGTCAGAGATGTCATAGCCGTTGTCGTCCTGCGGGGACTTATAGACCGGGGAGAGCCACAGTACGTCCACGCCCAAGTCGGCAAGATAGTCCAGGCGTGAGGTGATGCCCTTGAGATCGCCGAGGCCGTCGCCGTTGGTGTCTTGGAAGGAGCGAGGATAGATCTGATATACCACCGCATTCGACCACCATGGATTCGGGGTGGCACCGTTGGTGCGGATGTCGTCAGGGATTGCGGTACGTTGCGAAGTGGTCATGATTCCAAACCTTTCTACGCGGGTGAGCGAACATCGTTGTTGGTCGGTTGGCTTGTAGTTATATTGAAACAGCCCGATGGTTTCATTCCCATCGGGCTGTTATTTTGGCGTGGCAGAAAGTAATTACTTGAGCGGGCGGCCGATGCTCCCCTCAGTCAGCTTCGCTGACAGCTCGTCCAGCAATTGAAGACGGGCTGACGCCCGCAGACTACTAGCTCGACTGTCGTCTCGCCCTCGCCTACAAACAGCTCACAGAGCTGTTTGCTTCACGGCTCGGCCTCAGAGAGGGGAGCTAGAGTGAAACGCTACTTGACCGCTCCCCTCATCACACCACCGACGACCCACTTTTGGGCGAAGATGTAGACGACGAGGATCGGGGCCATGGCCATCAGGTAGCTGGAGAAGGCCATCGGGTAGTTGGTGGCGAACTGCGAGCTGAAGACGTACTGGGCGAGCGGGATGGTCTGGTTCGACTGGTCGGTCAGGATGATCAACGGCAGGAGGAAGTCGTTCCAGGCCCACAGCGCGGTCAGGATGGCGATAGTGGCGTTAATCGGGCTCATCAGCGGGAAGATGATGGTCCAGAAGATGCGCCAGGTGGACGCGCCATCGATGCGGGCCGCCTCTTCCAGCGAAACCGGAATCGAGCGGATGAAGCCGGTGGCGATGAACAGGTTCGTGCCCAGGCCGAGCACCGTGTACAGGATGATCAGGCCGACCTGGTTGTCCAAGTACAGGGAGCCCATCTGCTTCGCAATCGGCAGCATGACGACCGGGAACGGCACGAACATGGCGGCGATGAAGAAGTAGTACAGGAAGCGGAAGAAGCGCTTGTCCATGTTGCGGGCCACGGCGTAGGCCACGAAGGTGTTGGTCAGCAGGGTGAGCACCACGGCGGCCACCGTGATGATCGCGGAGTTGAGCGCGGCCTTCGGGTAGTTGACCTTGGCGGAGGCGTCGGCGAAGTTGTGCCACTGCCACGAGGTGGGCAGGGCGAAGGTGCCGGCCTCGGCCGGAGTCTTCAGCGCGGTGACGATGGTGAAGTAGAGCGGGATCAGAATGGTCAGGCTCAGCACGGCCACGGTGGCGGTCAGCCACCAGTTGATCTTGTGGTCCCTGCGGAACTTGGCGGGCTTGCCGGACTTGGACGGGGTAACTGTTGCAGTAGTCATTTTTTATCCTCCCCTAAATCAAATCTGTTCCTGGCTGCGGGAGATGCGCAGCTGCACGAAGGCGATGATCGCCAGCACGATGAAGAAGAGCACGGCGTTTGCGGTCTGGTAGGCGTACTCGCCACCGGTCAGGCCACCCTTCCAAATGAGGTAGGTGACGGTTTCGGTGGAGGAGTTCGGGCCGCCCTCGGTCAAGGCGACGACCTGGTCGAAGGTGCCGAGCGCGTTCTTCATGGACAGCACGAGGTTGATGGTGAAGAACGGTCCGATCAGCGGGAAGGTGATCTTCCAGAACTTCTGCCAGGCGTTGACGCCGTCGATGGCGGCGGCCTCGTAGATTTCGTCGTCGATGGTCTGCAGGCCGGCGAGGTAGATGAGCACCGAGTAGGCGATGCCCTGCCAGACGGCGAGGAAGACGATCGGGATCCAGCTGAGCTGCTCATTGGTCAACAGCGAGGTGGACAGCCACTTGATGCCCAGCGCCTTGCCGAGCTCGGGCAGGGGGTTCATGAAGATGTACTTGAACACGTAGCCGATGACCAGCACGGAGAGGGTGTAGGGGATGAAGAAGATGGCTCGGAAGCCATTCTTGAAGGCGATCTTCGAGTTCAGCAGCACCGACAGGAACAGGGCGATCACATTGATCAGCACCGTGATGAGAATGGCGATGAAGAACGTGAACAGGTAGGCGTGGCCCACGCGGTTGTCCTGGAAGAGGGCGATGTAGTTCTTCAGTCCGATGAATTTGTAATCGCCGTAGCCCTGCGAGTTGGTGAAGGAATACTTTACGCCATCAAGAAATGGCAGGTAGAGGAAGAAGGCGAAGATAATGGCCGCCGGAACCACCATCCAGTAGTAGGCGGGGTCCACTTTGCGGGTGGAGAAGGCGGAAACCTTCTTCTTGGCCGGTTTCTTGGTTGCGGTTACGTTAGACATGATGTTCTCCTCTCCTACCGATCACTCGAAGGTCCTGGCTTGGACCTTGTCCCATTCGGTCTGCATCTGGTTCAGGAAGCGGTCGGTGTTGCCGGAGGTCACCATGGTCTGCAG
>JAIJEI010000179.1 GCA_022739095.1 Bifidobacterium sp. | reverse complement strand
GATCTTATGTAAAAGATTATTTAGATATACCATAAAAAGTAATTCCAAAACTCAAGAAATCGGATGAGGCATATTTGATGTTTGATTTAACGATGTCGTAAACATATTGCATTCATCACGGACTCCAAACATTAGATGAACTGCATGATGTGAGCATAACAATAGAACTATTGACACAATCGTTCTGAATGTCATCTACGCAAATCGTTTTTCGGAGATCCTCGAGCTTGATCATGCTCATGTCGGTTGACTTTTCTTTATGATTACTGCATACGTCGTACTTGACTTTAAATTAAGTACACCCTTCATGTTTGCATAGATAAGAAAATTACGTTGCTTGCGTCTCACATTGCGAAGGTTAAGTCATCACAAACTACATAGTCACGCAAAGCCAGCACTCCTGACGAGCTGGAACAACACCGGAGAACAAACCCGATAATGACCGACATCGAGCGTGAAGCCTTGGCCATCGCCGCAGTCGAAGGGAAAGTGACCCCCCAAAAAAAACGGTTGGCCGAAAAGGCGGGAGTACATTCACGTACGGCATCAAGAACATTGAAACAACTCGCGCAGCAGGGATTGTTGCACTGGCACGGGTCCGGGCCGCGTGATTCCAAACAGTACTACAGCCAAGACTGACATACTCTGGCATGTGTATGTCAGAGCATGTCCGAGTACATGTCAGAGTATGTCAGAGTACTGCGGAGTAAATTCGGAGTCTGCATAGATAGCAGTACTCGTACGCCGATTTCAATTCGAGAGACAACCGCTGGATGAAAGAGTGAGCCGTCGGCATATCGGGGATATGCCGACGGTCTGGATGGATTAACTTGCGTTGGTACCGGGTCGGGAATAGCCACTTGCGTTGGCATAGAACGTGACGGTTGGAGAATGCGGTGATGAGGGAGACGATCAATGTTTTACTCCTCACCAAGTCATATCCCCACCTATACTGAAACGCATGACTGTGAAGAGCACTACTGAACTGCGTCCGTGGTCGTATCGCCAGAACGCGCTGGTCAAATCGCTGATCACGATTGCGGCGGGCGTGGCTTCCGCCTTTGTGGGCACGTTCGCCCACCGTATGGGTGCAGAACTGAATATTCCGTATGGTCTGGTGCTGGCATTTCTGCTGATCGGCCTATCGACATGGTGCGCCCGTTCGCGCATGGGCGCGGTCGGACTGTCCCTGCACCTCATCGCCTCCTCACTGACCGCATGGGGTATGGCGCTGACCACCACATCCGGCAAAGCGCTCATCGTCGCCGGATTCCAAGGCGATATGCCGTTCTTCTCCCAGCATGCCGGCTATATCTGGCTGTACGGCCTGATACTGGTCCAAGTCGTCCTGCTCATTCTTCCCGCCCGTTGGTTCGTTATTCCCACTCATTCTGAATCGCGCGCGTAACTATATATGGCGGCACATTCCTGGGAATGCGTCGCGTATCGGCGGGCGTAGGGGATTACGGCCGCTACCATAGAACCTTATGGCACGCATGAAACTGTTTTACTTGGGCCCTGAAGGCACCTTCACCCATCAGGCGGCAATGACGGCCGCCGACCAGTTCGCCACACTCGGCGACTTCGACCTCATCGCCCTGCCCGACGTGCCCGCGATCATGCAGGCCGTACAGTCGCGCCAAGGCTGGGGCGTCATCGCATGGGAAAACAACGTCGAAGGCTATGTGGTCCCGAATCTCGACGCGCTGATCGACGCTCCCGACGCGGCCGGTTTCGCCCGGATCAGTGTGGACGTGGCCTTCAACGCCTTCACCGTGCGCGGCCACAGCATCTACGACTGCACCGGCAACCCCGTCAGCGCCCACCCGCACGGTCTGGCCCAATGCAACCGGTTCATTGCCGAACACCATTTGCAGCCCGAATCCGCATCCTCCAACGCCGCTGCCTGTCGCGACCTGAAACCCGGCCGCGTGGCGCTCGGCCCCAGCATCTGCGGCGAACTCTACAATCTCGACACCCTCGCCGAACATGTGCAGGATTTCGATGGCGCGCATACCGAATTCCTTGTCATCGCACCGCGTGATGTGGTCCAGGAGCTCAACGCCCGCGCCCATCGCAATGACGCCGGCGACTTCGAAACCATCATCACCTTCATCCCGCTGGTCACCGGCCCCGGCGTGCTCGCCGACCTGCTGGACGTCCTGCGCGATGCGGGACTGAACATGACCAGCTTCATCTCGCGTCCGATCAAAGGCCACGACGGAACCTACAGCTTCATCGCCACCCTTGACGCCGCACCTTGGGAGCCAAGATTCCGCACCGCACTGGAAGAGATCGCCGGACACGGCGACTGGGCCAAAACCCTAGCCGTCTACCCGCGCCGCGAACGCCCGAACCCGCCGGTCGACGCCTGGATGTTGCCCGAGGGCGGTGTCCATATCACCAGTCGAGCACCGGAAGGCTGGCAGTACACCGAGGGGGCAAGGAAGGAACTGCTGTGGTAGATACAGTCGGAATCGTCGGACTCGGATTGATCGGCGGCTCGCTCGCACGCCGCCTGACCGAGCGCGATGTGCGCGTCGTCGCGTGGAACCATCGTTCGCACCCCTACGCCCAGGCCAAAGCCGATGGCATTTTCTGCAAGAGCACGCTCGCCGAACTCATGGATGCCGAGCCGGATGTGGTCGTGCTGTGCAACCCGCTCAAGGCGATGCCCGCGATTCTCGCCGCCCTGGCCCCGCTCATGGGAGACCATCTGAACACCACGCTCACGGACGTGGGCTCGGTCAAGGGCATGGTCCGCGATCAGGTCAAGGCTGCCGGGCTGGAGAAGTGCTACGTCGGCGCTCATCCGATGGCCGGCAATGAACTGTCCGGCTGGCAGGCTGCCGACCCGCATCTGTACGATGACGCCCTGTGGGCCATCACCGTGGACGAGGCCACCGACTACCGCCGGTTCCTCGACGTCGCCGCGATGATCACCAAGGACGTCGGCAATCGCGTCATCGTCGTGGACGACGAAACGCATGACAAGGCCGCGGCGATGATCTCCCACATGCCGCATGTGGTGTCCACCGCGCTGATCAACGAACTGGTCGCCAACCCGGACCGCAACATCGCCGCCGCACTGGCCGCCGGCTGCTGGAAGGACATGATCCGAGTGTCCCTGACCGACCCGGACCGCACGCGCGCGATGGTCGAGGAAGACTCGCTGAACGTCGAAGCACTGCTGCGCCGCATGGCGGCACGTCTGACCGACATGGCCGACCAACTGCACGCTGGTGCCGCCGGCGAGCAGGATGTGATGGAATTCTTCGCCGAAGGCGACCCCTTCCGCCGGTACAAGGCCGCCGTGACACATGCCGGCATCACCGCTGCACGAGACGATACGGCCACCGCTGCGCCGCAAGCCGGCACAATTGCCGCCGGATTCCCGGAACGCGAGCTTGCCGTCCCCGAAGCCGGCTGGCAACAGACCCTGCTGTTCTCCGCACGCCGAGGGGAGGCCATCACCGGTTTCGTCCATCCGCGTCAGGCCATCGTCCAACTGCGCCCCGCCATGTAGGTAGAAACCCTTGGCTCCCCTCACTGAGGCTGGGCTGTTCGCAGGCGAAGACGAGCTGACAGGCGAGTAAGTAGTCTGTGCGGGGCTAGGGGCCGTCCTTAATCGCGGACGAGCTGTCGTCATAGACAAATGAGGGGGCGTCTTCCCGTGTTCTATGTGGAAGAAAAGCCGTGGGAATCCCTTCTCAATAGAATCATGGAGTAAGGTAGTCTGTACCGTTTTTCGGGAAACACATCGAAGTTGATGCAACGAATGGTTAAGGGGATGATGACGTATGACGTTACCGGGGCAGATTCCGTCCGGTGCCCGCGTGGTGGTGCGCATCACCGACGGCATTGACCCGGTCGACCACCGTATGAAGTTCCGCGACTATGTGGGGCATGTGGTTTCCTGGGATG
>JAIJEI010000014.1 GCA_022739095.1 Bifidobacterium sp. | reverse complement strand
AGCCCAAAATGTAGGACGGGTTCGGCAATCGGGACGGGGCGTGACCTAGAGTGGCGCATGACCGAACACCAACAAAGGGAGGACCATGTCGGTTTTGGACGAACTGGTGGCGGGAGCGCTGGAGGATCAGCGCACCCGTGAGCTCACCGTATCGCTTGAGGATGTGAAGAAAGCCGCGCTGGCGGCCCCGGCTCCGATTGACGCGACACGATGGCTTAAGCGCGCCGACGGCATCCCCGTGATCGCCGAGATCAAGCGCGCGTCTCCGTCCAAGGGCCACCTGTCCGACATCCCTGACCCGGCCGCGCTGGCCCGCGAGTACGAGAAGGGCGGCGCAAGCGCCATCTCCGTGCTCACCGAAGGCCGCAAATTCCTCGGAAGCCTTGATGATTTCGACAAGGTCCGCGCCGCCGTGCACATTCCGGTGCTGCGCAAGGACTTCATCGTCACCGACTACCAGATCTTCGAGGCCCGCGCCCACGGCGCCGATTTGGTGCTGCTCATCGTCGCCGCATTGGACGACACCCAGCTCAAGCACCTGCTCGACCTGGCGCACGAGCTCGGCATGACCGTGCTGGTGGAGACGCACACCCGCGAGGAGATCGAACGCGCACGCAAGGCCGGTGCCAAGGTGATCGGCATCAACGCGCGCAACCTGAAGAACCTCAAGGTGGACGTGAACAAATACAACGAGCTCGCGGCCGATCTGCCCGATGACGTCATCAAGGTGGCGGAATCCGGCGTGTTCGGCGCGGTCGAGGTCGAGGACTACGCCCGTGCGGGAGCGGACGCGGTACTGGTCGGCGAGGGCGTGGCCACCGCTGATGATCATGAACTTGCAGTGGAACGACTAGTGAAGGCAGGAGCACAAGTGAAAGCATCCGAGACAACCCCGCTCAGCGAACATCAGGGACCGTATTGGGGCCAGTTCGGTGGCCGCTATGTGCCCGAGGCCCTCATCACCGCCCTCGACGAGCTTGAGCGTGTGTACAACGAGGCCAAGGCCGACCCCGAATTCCACAAGGAATTCATGACGCTCCAGCAGCGTTACGTGGGCCGCCCGAGCCCGCTGACCGAAGCCCCGCGCTTCTCCGCACTCGTCAAGGAGAAGACCGGTCTCGACGCCCGTATCTTCCTCAAGCGCGAGGACCTCAACCACACCGGTGCGCACAAGATCAACAACGCGCTCGGCCAGGCCCTGCTCGTCAAGCGCATGGGCAAGACCCGCGTGATCGCCGAGACCGGTGCCGGCCAGCACGGCGTGGCCACCGCCACCGTGTGCGCCATGCTCGGCCTCAAGTGCCGCATCTACATGGGCCAGATCGACGCCCGCCGTCAGGCCTTGAACGTGGCCCGCATGCGTATGCTCGGCGCCGAAGTGGTCGAGGTGACCCTCGGCGACAAGATCCTGAAGGACGCCATCAACGAGGCCCTGCGCGACTGGGTCACCAACGTCAAGGACACGCACTACCTGCTCGGCACCGTCGCGGGCCCGCACCCGTTCCCGGCCATGGTGCGCGACTTCCAGAAGATCATCGGCGAGGAGGCCAAGCAGCAGCTGCAGGACTGGTACGGCATCGACCATCCGGACGCGATCTGCGCCTGCGTGGGCGGCGGATCCAACGCCATCGGCGTGATGAACGCCTTCCTGGACGACGAGCGCGTGAACCTCTACGGCTACGAAGCCGGCGGCAACGGCCCTGAATCCGGCAAGCACGCCATCCGCTTCGCCCCCGGCACCGGCCAGCTTGGCATGTTCCAGGGCGCCAAGAGCTACCTGCTGGAAACCGACGAAGGCCAGACGCTCGACACCTACTCGATCTCCGCAGGCCTCGACTACGCTTCCGTGGGCCCTGAGCACGCATGGCTCAAGGACATCGGCCGCGTGAACTACAGCTGGGCCACCGACGAGGAGGCCATGAACGCCTTCCGCGACTTGAGCCAGACCGAGGGCATCATTCCCGCCATCGAAAGCTCGCACGCCGTGGCCGGCGCGTACAAGGCCGCCACCGATCTGAAGGCCAAGGGCTATGACAAGGCCGTGATGATCGTGAACATCTCCGGCCGAGGCGACAAGGACATGGCCACCGCCGGCAAGTGGTTCGGCTACCTGACCGATGACCAGGCCGCCGCGCTCGATGTGACCGGCGCCCACGGCAATACCGTCGCCTGAACAAGAAGAGGAGATTGTTGATTATGACCAACGAAGCAAATACGCCGTCCGGCCAGCCGCTGGGCATCAGCCACAAGCCCAGCAAGTCGGGCGCGATGTTCACCAAGTTCAAGGCCGAGAACAAGCCCGCCTTCATCGGCTACCTGCCCTACGGCTTCCCCAACCCGGACGTCTCGCTCGACGCCTTCAAGACGATGGTCGAGCACGGCGTCGACGCCGTGGAAATCGGCCTGCCATACTCCGACCCGGTCATGGACGGCCCGGTCATCCAGGCTGCCGCCTCCATCGCCCTGAACAACGGCGAGACCATCAAGCGCGTGTTCGAGGCCGTCGAAACCGTGGCCAACGCCGGCGGCGTGCCGCTCATCATGAGCTACTGGAACCTCGTGTACCACTACGGCGTCGAGCGTTTCGCCCGTGACTTCGAGAACGCCGGCGGCTCCGGCCTCATCACCCCGGACCTCATCCCGGACGAGGCGGGGGAGTGGATCGAAGCCTCCGACCGTCACGGACTCGACCGCATCTTCCTGGTCTCCCCGGACTCGTCCACCGAACGCCTCGAAACCGTGGCCCGCAACGCACGCGGCTTCGTGTACGCGGCCGCCCGCATGGGCGTCACCGGCGAACGCGCCACCATCGACGCCTCGCCCGAACTGCTCGTGGAGCGCACCCGTCAGGCCGGTGCCGAGAACGTATGCGTGGGCATCGGCGTGTCCACCGCCGAACAGGGCGCCAAGGTCGGCTCCTACGCGGACGGCGTCATCGTCGGCTCCGCACTCGTGCACACCCTGCTCGCGGACGACAACAAGACCGCACGCGACCCGAAGGAAGGCTTGAAGCTGCTCGCCGCCAAGAGCGAGGAACTGGCCGAAGGCATCCACAACGCCCGGTGGACACCCGGTGCGCCTCACGCGGGTTGTGCTGTGACACGGTAGGGTAGTCACAGAGCATCAAGCACAACCCGCGCGTGGACACACCATGAGCACCAGCAAGTAGAGGCACTATGAATCTGGCTTATATTCCCTCGCCGACCTTCTCCAAGTTCGAGATCGGCCCGTTCACCATCCACATGTACGCGATTTGCATCCTGATCGGCATCTGCGTGGCCGTATGGATCCTCACCACACGTTGGAAGCGGTACGGCGGTACCTTCGACCAGATTCTCGACACCACGCTCGTCACCGTGCCCTGCGCACTGGTGGGCGCGCGCCTCTACCACTGCATCACCACGCCGGCCGACTACTTCCCGCCCACCGGCAACCTGGTCAACATCCTCAAGGTGTGGGAAGGCGGCATGGCCATCTTCGGCGGCATCTCCGTCGGCACCTTGGTGGCGTTCCTGTGGTGCCGCCACAAGCACTATCCGTTCGCGATCTTCGCCGATGCCATCGCCCCCGCGCTGCCCGTGGCCCAGGCCATCGGCCGACTCGGCAACTGGTTCAACCAGGAACTCTACGGCTGGCCCACCACGTTGCCGTGGGGCCTGAAGCTCAACGACGCGGACGCCATCGGCAAATCCGAAATCTGCTATTCCGGCGCGCAATGCCCGGACTACAGAACCACGCTGTTCCACCCGACGTTCCTCTACGAGATGATCTGGAACCTCATCGGCGCCGCGCTCATCATCTACCTCGGCCACAAGCTCGCCGACCGGCTCAAGGCCGGCCAGCAGTTCGCCATGTACCTGATGTGGTACGGCCTGGGCCGCACCTGGATCGAAAACGTGCGCATCAACTACTCCACGGTGATTTTGGGCCTGAGGACCAACGTGTGGACCGCGATCATCGTCTTCGTGCTCGGCTGCATCCTGTTCGTCGTGCTCTACCAGTACGGGCCGGACCCCAAGGCGCAGGCGCGCGGACTCGCGGCGGTCACCGCCGACGAGCTCGAACGCCAGAGCATCGAAGAGGAACGGCTTCGCCAGAAGAAGCAGGCCAAGCGCACTAAGTGACACCACGATAAACAGCGCCGAAACAGCGCGAAACACGGGGCCCCAAGTCCCATTGCACAGATAAGGTAGGAAACCATGAGCAATATCGCAATCGCACCCAGCATCCTGTCCGCTGACTTCTGCAACCTCGAACGTGATCTCAAGGCCATCGCCAACGCCGACCTGGTCCACGTCGATGTCATGGACCATCATTTCGTGCCGAACCTGACCCTAGGCGAGCCGATCGTCGGCCGCATCTGCCAGGTCACCGACCTGCCGGTCGACGTGCACCTCATGATCGAGGACCCGGACCGTTGGGCCCCCGAATACGCCAAGCTCGGCGCCGCCTCCGTCTCCTTCCACATGGGCGCCACCCACGCCCCCGTGCGTCTGGCCCGCCAGCTGCGTGAGATGGGCTGCAAGGCCTGCTTCGCCGTGCGTCCGGCCGAACCGGTCGAGCCAATCTTCGATATCCTCGACGAGTTCGACATGGTCCTCATCATGACCGTTGAGCCCGGTTTCGGCGGCCAGAAGTTCCTCGACAACCAGATGGCCAAGGTCCGCCGCCTGCGCGATGAGATCACCCGCCGCGGCTTGAAGACCCGCATCCAGGTCGATGGCGGCGTGAGCCCCAAGACCGCGCACATCGTGGCCGAGGCCGGCGCCGACGTGCTCGTTGCCGGTTCCGCCGTGTACGGCGCCGAGAACCCTGCCCAGGCCATCGACGACATCCGCGCCAAGGCCGAGGCCGCGTTCAAGGCCTGAACTCCAAGCCTGAACCGCAATCCACCTTTCATCCATAACCACAAGAAAAGAACCTGAATCACATGAAGACGTTTGAATCCTTGTTCGCCGAACTGTCCGAAAAGGCCCAGACCCGCCCCGAAGGCTCCCTGACCGTCGACGAGCTCGACAAGGGCACTCACTTCATCGGCAAGAAGATCATCGAAGAGGCCGGCGAGACCTGGATGGCCGCCGAATACGAGGGTGCGGACCGTACCGCCGAGGAAATGAGCCAGCTGCTCTACCACGTCCAGGTCATGATGATCAAGCACGGTCTGACGCTTGAGGACGTCTACAAGCACCTGTGAGAGGAACGCAAATGCTGAGAATCGCAGTGCCCAACAAGGGCATGCTGTCTGAACCCGCATGGAACATGCTGGCCGAGGCCGGCTACCGCCTGCGCACCAATCCACGCCAGCTGGTCGTGCAAGATCCCGACAATGGCATCGAGCTGTTCTACCTGCGTCCGCTCGATATCGCCGTGTACGTGGGCCGCGGCGCCATCGACGTCGGCATCACCGGCCAGGATCTGCTCAAGAACTCCGGTACCGCCGCGCTCGAGCACATGCCGCTCGGCTTTGGTGCCTCGACCTTCCGTTTCGCCGCACCGAACGAATCCCCGATCACCACCTTGGAGGATATTCAGGGCAAGCGCGTGGCCACCACATTCGACAAGCTCGTACACGACTATCTGGTCGAGCACGGCATCCAGGCCGAGACCATCCATCTGGACGGTGCGGTCGAATCCTCCGTGCAACTGGGCGTGGCCGACCTTATCGCCGACGTGGTCTCCACCGGCACCACCCTGCGCAACGCCGGCCTGCGCGTGTTTGCCGAACCGCTCATGCGCTCCGAAGCATGCCTGATTCGTTCGCCGCGTCTGAACGAGCAGGATCCGCGTCTGACTGTGCTGACCCGTCGTCTACAAGGCGTGCTCACCGCACATCAGTATGTGCTCATGGACTATGACATTCCGATCAGCAAGGTCGCTGCCGCCGTGGCCGTGACCCCCGGCTTTGAAAGCCCGACGATCTCCCCGCTGCACGACAAGCAGTGGAATGCCGTGCGAGTCATGGTTCCCAAGGCCAAGGTCAACCAGCTGATGGATGATTTGTACGAAGTCGGCGCACGCGGCATCATCGTTACCGCTCTACAAGCCTCCCGCATGTAGACTGTTAGCCGATATGACCAACCAGAAAGTCAACACCAGATACAGTCCGGAAGCACGTGACATCTATTTCACCGTGCCCAATTTGATCAGCGCGCTGCGAATCATCTCGATTCCTTTCATCAGCGTGCTGATCTCCAAGCACGAGATGATTGCGGCGCTAGCCCTGATCGCCATTTCCTCGGCTTCGGACGGACTCGACGGCATCATCGCGCGCAGATTCAACCAAGTGAGCAAGATCGGTCAGATTCTTGATCCGATCGCCGACCGACTGCTCATTTTCTGCTCGATTCTGGCCCTCGGCGTCGCCGGCATCATCCCATGGTGGATGCTGATTATCGTGGGACTGAGGGATCTGTGGATGGCGATTCAGGTGTTATGGCTTGCCCAGTACGGTTATGGTCCACTGCCCGTGCATTTCGTGGGCAAGGCCGGTACCGCGCTGCTGATGATTTCCATCGTCAGTCTGATTTTCGCCGATTTGGGCACCAATACGTTCTTCCATTTGCTCTACATCGCCGCGCTGGCCGCCGGCATCTGGGGCATCGCCATGTATTGGCTCGCCGGATATATCTATACCAAGCAGGGCGTCGGATTGCTACACAAGGAACTGGGGGAGAAGTATGGCGCTTGAGGCCACGGCCCCGGTCTCATTCCCCGTACCCAAGGAGAATGAGCCGGTACGACGCCGCGCCGTGTTCTCGCACTCAGTTCGAGGCGCGGAATCGCATCATGCGCTTTCCCCGGATGACGCCGCCGCCATCCGCCCCAGACGCCGCCGTAAAACCAACGACGATTCGCTTCAGCTCATCGATGATCTCGTCAATCGTCCGATGGATCCGATGTTCTCCGACTCACGACTGGTCCATGAGCATCGTTCGACCTTCTCCATCTGGTTCGACCGCATCGTCGTATTCATCATCTGCGTCGGCGTTGGCTTTGCCTGCAACCTGTTCGTGCAGCAGCTGCAATCCGATCCGCGCAAGCAGGTACGGCAGACCTTGGCCACACAATTGGAGAATCGCAACTCGCAAATAGGCGAGCTCACCACGGACGTCAATAATTTGCGCTCCCAAGTTGATGAACAGTCCAAGAAAATCTCCGGCAGCGTGAAAAGCGACACGCTCATCCAAGACGAAATGGTCAATGGTGCCACGGTGGTCGAAGGCGAAGGAATCACCATGACACTGGCCGATCCAATCGCGGCAAGCCAGTCGGATCAATCCTCCTCAACGAGAGTCGGCACCTCTACCAACATCCGAGTCATCACCGATCTGGATCTGCAGCATCTGGTCTCCCTGATGTTCCAAAACGGAGCCGAAGCCATTGCCATCAACGGTAATAGGCTCGGCGCGCAAACCTCGATACGCAAGGCCGGCGGGCATATTCTCATTGGCATGACCGCGGTACAAAGCCCCTATACCATTGAAGCCATAGGCGATAAGAGCGCCTTGGCCGAAGCGATGGGGGAGAGGAAACTTGCAAGTCTTTACGATTCCTTCAAGGAAGCCGGTATCTACCCGCAGGTGAGTAAATCCAATTCGATTACACTTGAGGCAGCAGTCACTGGCGAAGTGAAGTACGCGGAAAGGAATGAATAATGGCAGCCGTTCTGGGACTGATCATCGGCGTCGTCATCGGCGTGTTCGTCAAGCCGGACATTCCGATCATCGTGCAGCCATATCTGCCGATTATGGTGGTCGCTGCTCTTGACGCCCTGTTGGGTGCCGCGCGAGCCTATTTCGAGCGCAGCTTCTCCGACCGCGTGTTCGTGATCTCCTTCCTCGCCAACGTGGTGACGGCAACACTGCTCGTGTTCCTCGGCAACCAGCTCGGCGTCGGTTCACAGCTGCAGACGGCCGTCATCGTCGTACTCGGCATCCGCATCTTCTCCAACGTGTCCGCGATCAGACGCTTCATCTTCCGAGGCTGACAAGGGTACTGACGTATGGCACGTAAAGCACAATCAGACAACATGCTGGAGAAAATGCGCGACCAGCATGCACAAGACAAGGTCAACGACCGGATGGAGACCGGGTCGTTCCCCGCGGTGCGCAAGAAGCCCCGGAAGGATCTCAACCGGGCCAGCAACAAATCACGGCTACTATCTTCGATTCTCATTGCTCTGATGTGCGCGCTGCTGGGTTTCGCCTACATGAGCCAGATCAATAACACTAAATCCACGTACGAAACGATGGACGAGAGCGAACTGGTAAGGCTGCTGAACGAGTCGAATACGCAGATCTCGAATCTCGAGCAGCGTAAAACCCAGTTGAACAGCCAGCTCAACTCGCTGAAATCGGCAGCTAACGAGCAGGAGCAGGCGCGTAAGATCGCCAAGCAAAACGAAGAGACCAGCGGCTTGATCTCCGGCAGACTTCCGGCGAAGGGTCAAGGCGTGACCATCCGAATCGGACGAGGCTCGACGACTAAAGTGGACGCCTCAATCATGTTCAACCTTATCGAGGAACTCCGCAATGCCGGCGCCGAGGTAATCGCCATCAATAACGTGCGCGTCATCACCTCCACCTACATTCAGGACGCCGAGGAAGGCTTGATCGTGGATGGCACCACCATCAAGCCCACATACACGGTGAAGGCCATCGGCAATCCGCAGGAACTGTCCAACGCAGTCGATATCGCCGGCGGCGTTGGCGCTCAGCTCCAAGTGAAATACGGATCCAACGTCAACGTACAGCCTTCTGACAGCATCATTATCGACGAAGTACGCGAAGCTACGCAAAACCAGTATGCAAAGACGGTAGAATAGGAGATTATGACCAACCCGATTCCTAGCGCAGGCGAAACCACCATTATCGGTCTGCCCGCGATTAATGTACTGCCTATTACCACCACCGGCGATCGACCGCTGACTCAAGAGGATCTGGACACCATCACCAGATTGTCCGAGGGAACGGCATTGCTGATTTCCGCCAGGGGAGCGGTCTCCGGTTCTCGTTACTTGCTTGACGAGGATGAAATCACCGTCGGTCGTGATCCGCGAGCTGATATTCTGCTCGACGACTCCACCGTATCCCGTCAGCATGCCGTGTTCCGCAGGGTCAACGGTCAGTTCTTTGTGGTTGACGCAGGAAGTCTGAACGGCACCTACGTGAACCGTCAGCGTGTTGATCAGGCGGCGCTGAAGAACGGCGACGAAATCATGATCGGTAAATTCCGTCTCGTGTTCTTCACGAAATCCGCCATTATTTCCCAATAGTCCACACTCAGCACGGGGTTAGACTGATTGCAGAAATTGCAATCATGTGATTACACCAGTGCGAGTCACATGCGAGACACGCATGAGTTAGGGGAGTGCCATGGGACAGACCGGGCTGCATCTTCATGTTTCGCTTGAGGACCGTCAGAATCTGAACGCTGACGCGATTCAGGGGGAGTTGTTCTCCAACGTCGATACTGAGGAGATCAAGCGCGGCTACCGTGGCACTGTGGCCTCCAAGGTGGCCGGCATCACGTACCGACAGCTCGATTATTGGGCACGCAAGCAGATTGTTGAGCCGTCTATCACGCCGTCTCATGGCTCCGGTTCACGCCGACTGTACTCGTTTAAGGATGTGGTGATTCTCGCTGTATCCAAGAAGTTGCTTGATGCCGGTGTGAACTTGCAGAACGTGACGGCGGCCATCGGATTCTTGACTCAACGCAGCACCGATCAGCTGGCCAATGTGACCATCATGTGCGATGGCCAAAACGTGCATGAATGCACGACCAGCGAACAGATGCTCGACCTGCTGCAAAGTGGTAAGGCGGTGTTCGCCGTGTCGGTGGGTTCGTTGTGGCACCAGATTGAGACAGCCTTGGAACAGGAAGAATATGTTGATCTTGAGGACAAGCCGCTGACGATTGCCACAGGCCGTCCGATTGATGAACTGACTGCCATGAGGATGCGCAAGAAGCTTGAGGCACAGCGCTTGCAACGCGCAACTGTCTGATACATGTATGGTTGTTGGCGACTTGCCGGCTTTGGTCGGCAGGTCGCTTTGTTGTATGTGTTGCTTTTTGTTGCCTGCCATCTTATGTTTTTATGTTGCGGTGATTATTATGACTGATTGGAGGACCGGGTGAACGGGATTGTTGTCGGATTGTTGCCGGGCGTTCTGTGGATGGTCGCCGTCATCCTTGCTGTGTCTATTATCACTATAACGGTCAGCCGAGGCCATCTGTTCACGCCGAGACGCCGGCGACCGCAGGTCGATCCGGTCGACTGGTCGATGGTGAAAACGCATTTCCTGTCGTTTGCGACGGCGCTGATCCCGTTTCCCGTATTGACGTTCACCGCAGATCTGATGGATGCTCGCATGCTCGCGTTCTACGACCACGCGCAATTGCCCGGAGCAATCATCATATTCGTGCTGGTGCTGCTGGAACTCATCGCCATGTATCTGCAGGCACGCAACGCCTCAGAAACCGAAATGGACAAGCGTTTGGGCGTTGCTTCTCACCGGAATAAGGATAATACTAAATAACCGATAATGTACGTTATGTCAGAATAGGTTTTCGGAATAAAACCGGAAGTGGCCGAAATCAGCGGAAAACGGCGGGATAACGGCGTTTTCTGTGCGCGCGTCATGGAAGGACGGCACTCCCGTTTACGGCTATATCCGTCTATTTTCGGCTGGAATAGGCACACGATAGGCACACGTTCGGCACACGCGTCACACCGGCCGGACCGGGCCGATACGCATACCGGGGGTTGTCATCACACGACGAACCCGGAAGGCGACGACATGGCAGACACAGGCGGACACACGACAAGACGAGACAAGGGAGCCGGCGCGATCACGAAACTCGGCAACGGCAGATACCGGGCGTTCGTCGAACTCTCCCCCGACCCGGCCGACGGCTCCAGACGACGCACCAGTGCCACCGGCCGCACCCGGACCGAAGCCCTGAACAACGCCCGCGCCAAAGCCCGCCGCATCGAGGAGGACATCACCCTGGTGGACGAACCGCCCACCGTGAACGAATGGATGCGACGCTGGATCGACGAAATCGTGACCCCCAGACGCGCACCCAACACGACCCGGTCATACCGGTTCCGCATCGAACACGACATCACCCCCGTCATCGGCGCCGTACGCATGGACAGGCTCAAACCCGCCCACATACGCCTCGTCGAACGCCACTGCCTCGAAGGAAACCCCGCGAAAGGCATCCATGGCAAATCCCCCGCCACGGCCGCCCTGACCCACACCGTCCTGTCCGAGGCATGCAAGGCCGCCGTCGCCGAAGGCATCATCCGCAGCAACCCCGTGGACGCGGTCGAGAAGAACCGGGTGCCGCCCGCCCAAATCGCCACCCTCACCCCCGGACAGGCCGCCATGCTCATCCACGCCGAAACCGACCCGCGATGGAGCATCATCTGGCGGCTCCTGTTCATCACCGCACTGCGCGAAGGCGAAGCCCTGGGCGTCACGCGCAACGAGATCGTCCGCTCCGACGGACTGCCCTGCCTGCTCGTCGAATGGCAGCTCAAGGAATTCGACGGCATCACGGACATGCCCGCCGGCTTCGAGGCCCGCCGGCTCGACGGCCGCACATGGCTCACCAGACCCAAGACCAGATCCGGACGCCGGCTCATCCCCCTGCCCGCCGACCTCGCCGCCTATACGGCCGACCATCCCGACATCGACCCGGACACCCCATTGTTCCGCTCCGGCCGAAGCAACCCCATCCGCAAGGAAACACTCCAGAACGCATGGCAAAAAGCGTTGGAACGGGTGGGACTGCCCCGCGTGCGCGTCCACTCCGCACGCCACACGGCGGCCACCGCCATGGCGCGCATCGGCGTCTCCGACCTAGCCCGCCGCACCATCATCGGCCACGCCGACATCGGCACCACGAACGCCATCTACACGCACGTGGACGCCGACATGCTCGCCGGAGCCATCGACGGCGTGGAACGCCTCATCGAAGGATAGTCAGCCAATCACCGCAAGGTCCACGAGCCCGTCGCCCGTCGACACGGCCGCGCCCTTCGGATCCTCGTACCCGGACGCGACGCACCCGTCTATGACACGTTCGAGCAGCGTATGCAGGACGCCGTCCAATCCGGCGGCGTCCTGCGGGCACGGGACGGGAACCTTCACGTCGAACGGTTTCACATACGCGGAATGGACCATCAGGACGATCCGCCCCACCGCGGACGGCACCGCCATGTCGCGAACGGCCCTCACATCCACCGCCAACGGGATCAGGTCGCCGGCATGCATGCGTCCCCGGGCGGCGACCGTGCGGACGTGTTCAGAACAGGACCGGGTTCGCCGGGCGTGCCATCCGGCAGGCTATGAGCCGCACGTAATCCGGATCCATCTCCGCCGCCACGCAACGCATGTTCTCGATCCGGCACGCCTCCAACGTGGCGCCGCTGCCGGCGAACGGATCCAATACGAGACCATTCTCCGGGGTGACGAGACGCACCAGCCAGCGCATCAGCTCCACCGGTTTCACCGTCGGATGGAGGATACCGTCCACCGTCGGCCTCTCCCCCGGTCCCACCTTCGGACAATACCTGAACACCGGGTAGAAGCGGGACGCGCCGCCGGCATCGTCGTATTCCGCGCCCGTATGGGTCATGCCCCAGCCGTCACCCGGTTTCGCGCTTGTACGTGGCTTGCCTTTTCGACTGACGGTGACCCCGGACTGTCGGTCGAGTTCCGCCGCCGTTGATTGGTCGAACAGCATGTTCGGCGCGAACCGGGCGGACGCCGTGTAATCGGTTCGCTCCGCATTGTCCGCGCCGAACACGTGGTTGTCGCGCGGTCCGGAACCGAACCGTCCATGCCGGTTCTTGTTCTTCGCCTCGGTCTCATCCGCCGGGTTGCGGAACGGGACCCGGCACGCGTCGACATGCAACGCGCCTGTCCCGTGTTCGAGCAGATTATGGGCGAGCGTCCCGTCCAACGGGCTTGCGCGCGAGGCAGATGGGCTCGTGCGCGGGCTTCAGCTGACTGTACCAGCCGGCCCATTGCTCCGCCTGCCCGGTTCGTGTCGCGCCAGACTCCCTGTCCACGAGCATGCCCGCATCCGACCCGTGCGGCAATGCCGGACGCGTACACCCAATCGATCTGGTCGCGGATCTCGAAGCCCGTATCCTCAATCGCGCAGGCCAACCGATGATAGGTACGGCTCGCGGCGAACGCGGCAACATGCCCTCCCGGCTTCAGGACACGCAGAATGGCCCGCCACAGATCCACGTCGAACGCGACGCCCGTCGAATCGAACGCACGGTTCATGAAACCGATCTCGTACGGCGGGTCCGTGACCACCGCGTCCACGCCGCCGTCCGGCAGGGAGGCGATGAGATCACGGCAGTCGCCCCCGCGCAGGCGGATCCGCCCCTCGTCCCATTCGAACAGGCCACTCATAATCCCACGCACCATTCCCGGCCGATGGAAGGACCGATCATGAGCGCGCGCGGACGCGCATCCCCGTAGGCGAGCCGACGGCTGTCGCCCGGATAGGTGCGCACGCTGCCGCCCCCATCCCGCGTCTCATAGTAGACGACCGTCACCGGCCGGCCGTTCAGGCTCGCATCATCCCAGCCGACCACCCTGACCGGCATGCTGCCCGGCCCGTAACCTCCCGACAGGAGAAGCCTTTCCAGCAGCCTCTCCCCCATATCACGTCTCGAAACAACCATGGGAACCGGTATGCGTCACCCGACCCTCCCCCTTCAAACGGGCGTGTCGTTCATGGTTTGTGGACTGGCAAACACAACAGCCCCGAACCTTCTATGGTCCGGGGCTCGCCTAATCCAGGCATCATGATGCCGAGCGTGTGCATGCCGATCGCGAATGGTGTCTTGTCGTCGGCCATGATGCCTATCACGCATAGGAGCATCGGGATGATGAGTAGGAATGCGATAGCCCACAACGGCGACTGAATGATTCCGGCGAGCAGCGGCCCGTGGTTCGCGGCCAGCCAGGCGAATATCGGCCCGCGGTTGGCCGCGAATATCATTGCCGTGATGAACAGGATGATGCTCGTCCACGCGAGACGGCGCACAGCTTCCAGGCTCATGATTCCTCTCCCTGCTGCTTTCCTGTCCGGTTCAACCGAACATGCCGCAGTTCCGCGGCCCGGCGCGATATTCGTTCGTCGCGTTCTGTCCAACATTGGTACTCGCTTCGCATGGATTCACATTACTTGTTATCGGGTTCGGTCATCGATATTATTCTTTCCACTGAAATCAGCCATTGCTCAAACTGTCTTCCCGCCCGTAGTCGCTGTCGTCCAGCGTCCATTCGCTTGTCCTGTCCGGCCCGGTTTCGAGGGCGATGGTCGTGTTGCAGTATCCGCAGCGTTCGATGGTGATGGACGTGCGCCCGTCGCGGGTGAGCCCCTGGCTCCACCATGGTTGGAACGGGTGCCCGCAGCCGGAACACGGTTGCGGATCGCGTCGTAAGCCGTTGTTCCGGCAGAGGAACAGGGCGCGGGCTTCGATGGGTGGATGCCAGCCATGCCAATCGACGGGTCGCCCGTCCCATGCGGACGGCAACCGGAAGTCGGTCAGGTCGGCGGACCATTCCAATGCGTTCACCGGTCAAGCTCCTTTACGCTTTCGTCAAGAATCCGCTGGATTTCCTCGCCCGTGTAGGAGCCGTACCGGTCGAGCCTGCCGGCGACCGTTTGGATCACCGCCCTGTTGTTCCTCGCAACGAGCCGCGCCCTGACCCACAATGAGTCCATGATCTCCTCGGCGGAGCCCATCGCCAGGTCTATCCGGTGGATGATCGCGGCGTTCACCAGCTCCATTTGCACGTCGCCGCCGATTCGGAGCGCGTCGGTCTTGTATTCCGGGTATTCCAAGGTCACGGCGAAACCGATCATGGAGATGATTATCTCCGTCTGCAATCGGACGGACATATCATCGTCCGGACCGGTGGCGTACCGCTGGCTGGTCTGGCCGGTATCATCCTCGCATAGTTCGATGCCCTGCTGTATGTATCCGAACCGGTGGCCGGCGACCGCATGACCCGCCTCATGCAGACGCAGCCGCATCGGCGGTTCGGGCGGCCTGGGATGGTTGACGACCGCCTTGCATCGGACGATGAACCAGTCGTATGCGCTCATCATCGCCCGGCTCCCATCATCACGTCCAATACGACGGACAGCGGCACCATATCGCGGCTGGCGTGGGTTTTGCATACGGGACCGTACCATCCGGTTTCGGGCATATCCTCGCAGTCGGGGCCGTCCGAGCGCATCCAACGACGGATAGCGACCACGGGCCTGCCGCAAAGTTCATGGTTCCCGTTGCGGGATACGCCGGCCGTGCCGAGCCGCAGGGTCAACGGGTCGCATTGGGCGGTGATAAGATTCAGATCATACGGCAATGATTCACTGATCTTGCTCATGATTCCGGCTTCTTTCCCATCCCTGATATGCGTTCGCGAAGAAAACCGTCCAGCCGGCCCTTGTACACGGCCTCGCATGACATCCCGTCGACGGAAAGCGCGAGTATCCTGACCGTGTCCGGCGTCTCCTCCCAGCCTGTCACCTCAACGGGGATCGCATCCCCGGGCGTCCAGACGCCCACGTCAAGCATCCAGTCGAACATCGCCTCGTGCAGGCGGGATCCCAGATCATCGCCGTCGGACGCACGATGATGGCCGACCTGGCCTCGCAACGCCTTCAGGATCTCCGTCATCGGTATCACGTCACGTCTGGCGTGCAGCTTGCATACCGGGGAGTACAGGTCGCACGTGGAATCGGTCGCGTCGTCGAGCGGACGATCAACCTCCTCGCTCTTCCATCGGCGTACCGCAATCGGCCGAACCGGCATCCGAAAACACCACTGCGCCGCATCCGGCCGTCAGACGTTCCGGCTCCAACGCCTTGCGGATGAGAAGGGGATCATACGGTTTACTGAACTCGGACTGCTCCAGACCGGACGGCAGCGTGTTCCTTGGCTTGAACCGCATATCTTTCCTCGCTTCACTTTGTATACCTTATACGGTATATTTGTGGTTATGTGGAAGATAGAGATGGAACCCATCAAAGACTGGCTGACCGGCCTCGACCGAGAATCCAAACTGCAGATCCTCGCCGCCGTCGAAGTCCTGAAAGAACAAGGACCCAACCTCAGACGACCACTGGTAGGCAAAATCGAAGGCTCCAAAATCAAATCGATGAAGGAACTCCGACCCGGCTCCGCAGGCAAAAGCGAAATACGAATACTGTTCGTGTTCGACCCGAACCGGCAGGCGATAATGCTCGTCGGCGGAGATAAGCAAAACAAATGGTCGAAATGGTACAAAACGGCCATACCGGAGGCGGAAGACCGGTATGAGGCGTGGCTTAAACAGAACAACAAATGAAAGGAATCGACATGAGCTACACTCCGGAACAGTTCGCGGCCGACAGCGGAATCAGCCGCGAGGAAATCGATGCGGCGAAGAACCGCCTTCTCGAAGAGGTTCGCCTGTACGAGCTGAAGGAGGCCCGCAGGCGGCAGGACGTGACCCAGAAGCAGCTCGCCGAACGCATGGGCGTCAGCCAGAAGCGGGTCAGCAGCCTCGAATCCGGCGACGTCGACAAAACCGAAATCCGCACTCTGCGCAGATACCTCGACGCGATTGGAGGCAAGCTGCAGGTCAATGCGGTCATGCCTGACGGCCGCACCCTGCAACTGGTCTGAACCGAAACGTCCCATCAAGCCACCGGCTTCCAGTCTGCGTACGGTTTGCCGGCCTTCATCCATGCCCGGTGGTTGATGCGATGCCGTTTGGTCAGCCGGTGCGCCTGGAATCTCGCCCATGCGGTGAGACCCGGCACCGGATGGCTGTCCCGTTCCGTGATGATGGTCTCACCGCAGCAACAGCACTCCCATCCGTACGACGCCGGAAACAGTGCGGACACCACGAGCCCAAGGAACACGAGCACCGCGACGGCAGGCAGTGTGGCGAGGCCGGCGAGATAGCCGATCCAGAACCCGCTCACCATTTCACCGGCTTCAACAGTTCCCCGTCCGGGCCGGCCAACCCGACCTCATGCCCGTCCACGAGAATCATGCCTTTGACGAGTCTGCCGTCCTGCATCCAGGTTGCCGAAGTGTGATCCGATGGGAACTCATAGGCGTCGCAGACGATTTTCTCCACATCGAACACGCGTTCCGTATGCTCGTCGAACGTCTCCGCATCCCTCGCCACGGATACGGCCGTCATTACAAGGCACACCACTGTTGTCAGCACCGCGAACGTAAGCACGATGCTCTTGATGATGTCGGCTTTGCGCAAAAGCTTGGGAAACATGGCCAAAGGCAAGAGCGTCAGACCATGAACACCAGGAAACAAACCTCGATCATGGCGGCATACGACAGCCATGCCGGATTCGCGGCCTCCCACCAACCCGAATAATCGACCATCACCGTTCCGTCTCCTTCAATAGTTCCCCGTCCTTCAGCCAGCCTGCGGGGGTGTTGTCCGCGGGCAGGTCGTATGCCGGGCAATCCGCTCCATCGCAGCGCAGATGTTCGATACCGTACATGTTCTCGGTATGCGTTGCGAACGGTTCCACGCCATTGGGTCCGGATGCCGTCGCGAACAGCAACGCGATGACGGACGCGACGCATCCCAGGGCCATCACGGCCGTGATCCGGACGTTGGCCTTCACGAATTCTTCGGACGGCCTATGAAGGCGATGCCGCCCACGAATGCGAAGACCATGCCGGCGAAGCAGAACACGGACAGCACGGCGAGGATGATGGCCGTCCTTTCGCCGGCCGCACCGCCTCGGACACCGTTTCCAGCCACGACGAGTAATCGGCCATCATTCCCCCTCATCCTTGGAGTCGACGAGCCTGTCGGCCATCATGAGCAGAACTTTTTGGCTCTTTGGGTGTTTGTGTGGGTGTGAATCATTGACTGTCCCTACTTGTTATTGGCGTCCGGGGAGTTGGAGGTTGAGGCCGCCACATTTGAGCATGACCAGGGCGATGAGGTTGTCGAGGTTCCTGTAGCCGTGGCCCATCTTGATGGTGGTCTTGATCTTGTTGTTCACGGCCTCCAGTCGAGCGTTGGATAGTCCGGACCGGATGGTGCGCAGGATGTCGAAGCGTCGCCTGTCGATCTTCTCGCCGAGCTTCGAGAACTCCTCGATGCCCGACAGGGACGCGTCCGCGGCCCACTGGCGCAGCATGGGCGCGGCCTCGCCTGCGGTCTGCCTGAGGATCATCCTGAGGCGTTCCTTGAGCTTGTACGCCTCCCAGAGGGTCTCGTTGGTGTTCGCCACGCATTCCAATTGGGCCTTCCGGCCGGCGGTCAGGCGCCCCGGGTTCTTCAGCAGCGCCCAGCGGGCTCCCTTGACCGGGTCCTTCGCGCCCTTCCCGGCCGTGCCCGTCTTCCGGGCCTCGCGACATGCGGCGGTTCGGACCTTGTCGAGCGCGTCGGTGGCCCGGGAGACGATGTGGAAGCCGTCGAGGATGCGTTCGGCCATGGGACACCAGCGGAACGCGCACTCGTCGATCCACCGCGCCCCGTCGCCGGCGGTCACCCGGATGGATTCGCGCTGTGCGGGCGTGAACGTTTGGAAGAACAGGCCGAACACCTTCCCCGCGCCCGTCGTGCATCCGGATGACGCGTCCCCGGTCGTGGTCGACGACCACGGTCATGTACGTGTGGCCCTTCCTGTAGCCGGTCTCGTCCACGCCGATGGAACGCAGCTCGTCGAACAGGCCCGGACCCTGCTCCGCTCGCAGGTCGTCGGCGACCCGTCTGCATACCGGTCCCACGCTCTTCCAGTCCATGCGCATCAGCCGGCTCACGGCGCTTCCGGGCGCGTGCACGCCCGGCCACGCCGTCTGCCGTTCGAAATCATACGTGTACGCGCTCTTGCGTCTCGCCCACGGCACCATCGCGACGTCACGCCGTGATCGGCGCATGTCACGCGCGGCGGCGCGTACTCCAGCATGAGCCTGGCGCACCGGTCCATGTCGTTCGCGTACGGGCGCACCGGGACGATGACGACGTCCCCTCCACGCGGATCCTTCTCGACGCGCGGCACGCCGGTCACGACGTTGACGGGCAGATTGAGCATGCGCTTGAGCGCGCCGGCTGATATGGTGGGCACAGGCGTTCCTCTGCTTTTTTTGGTTCTATTTCTTGGCGGAAACAAACCTAACAGGAGAACGCCCCTTCCATACCCGCACACAGGACCGGCAACGACGCCGAAGCCCAACCCCTCACCACACAAACTGGCGAAGACTCAAACCGACCGGCAGGGGCTGCTTCATATAGCGCCACTGAGGGTGATTCTACTCATGTAGTAACCACCCTCAGTCAGCGTCATTGGCGGCTCCCGTCGGTGGGAGCAATTAGTCAGTGCATCTCGAAGTATCGGTTCACGGCGTCTTCGAGCTGCTCAGGTTGCTCAATGATCTCGTAGGCACCGTGTTCTTCCATCTCACCAGCCGGAGCGTAGCCCCAGCGGCAGCCGATGGCGTCCAGATTGCAGGCGTGGGCGCCGTCGATGTCGGTGTAGCGGTCGCCGATCATCACGGCCTTGTCCCCCGCTGCGGCATCAAAACCGATTTTGTCGAAGCAGTACCGAATCACCTGATCTTTGTCCAAACGGGAATTGTCTTTGGAAGCACCATAGATGCCGTCCAACAGTTCGGTCAGGTGGAAATGGTCGCAGATAGGCATGCACTGGTATTCGGGCTTGCAGCTGGCCAGTGCCAGGTAGTAACCGTCGGCATGAAGTTTGAGCAGCTGTTCACGGATGCCTGGGAATACGACGTTCACCAGTCGTCCGGGCACCTTGTTGCCGGGCTCGTTCGGATCGTCGAACACGGCACGGTCTCCGTAGTAGCTGCGGTAGATATCCACGGCCCGGTCCAAATCTTCCGCAGGCACATGATTACGACGCAGAGATTCGATAATCGCTGGTCCAATGAAGCGTCGCAGTTCGGCTGCGTCCGGAACCGGTCGGCCAATATCTTCGAAGGTCTTGATGACGGAGCCGATAATGCCGCCGTCGGACTTGGTAAGCGTGCCGTCGAGATCCAACAGGACCACTTTCATCGGATGCTGTGCCATTGAGATTCCACTCTCCCTTGTTCATGTCGACTGCTTTGAATGGTCGTCAAACGATATGCGACTTGTTCCAACAATGATTATGCCCAGTCGGGATGACTGGGCATCAAGTTCACGTGTTGTTCAGTAGGAGATTACTCGTAGTCGGGAATCCAACCGTCACGGTGCATTTGCAGGCGCTTTTCGAGCAGGGTGGCCAGTTCCTCTTCGCTACGGCGTTCCAGCAGCATGTCCCAGTGG
>JAIJEI010000178.1 GCA_022739095.1 Bifidobacterium sp. | reverse complement strand
GGCAAACTCACCGATTCCGTACTGAATCCGATGGCTGGTACCGATGTGGAGCATCGACTTGGCGTGATCGCCGGCATGGCCGCCCACGGCTTCCCGCTGATGCCGAACGGCGACCCGCTCACCGTCGAACGCTTCCAGTGCTTGGGATCCGACTTCGGCATGAAGCCGAGCTTTGAACGCGTGCACTGGATTCTTGACGACGCCTTCCTTGATGGCGATGGTTCCGCTTCTGCCGACTCGCCGTTGTCTGACGAATTTTTGACCAAGGTGATGAATGCCACTTCGTCGCGCCCGCTGTACTGGCCGTTGCAGGAGTTCATCTACGCCAACGGTGAGATGGAACAGCCGATTCGTTGGGCCGCCCAGCGCGTGCGCGATGGCAAGCCCGAATTCGGTGCTGATGAACGCCCGCTCAACTTCACCGGCGAGGCCATGTTCCCGTGGATGTTCGAACAGGAGGCCGCATTGCGCCCGTTCAAGCCGGCCATGGACCTGCTCATGGAAGACACGCACTTCGGCGTGATCTATGACGAAGAACAGCTGGCCCGCAATGAGGTGCCGCTGCAGGCCGCCGTCTACTTCGACGACATGTACGTCGATTCCGGTATGCAGCTCGACACTCTGAGCCGCGTGGGCAACAGTCACTACTGGACCACCAACGAATTCGAGCATGACGGTCTGCATGGCTCGCGCGTCTTCAAGCACCTCTACACCGAAGCCCTCAACCGAGGCGACCTCGAAGAACTGTTCTGACTCAAGGAAGCAAGCTCCCTCTGATGGGGGAGCTCTGTATACATGCACGAAAGGAAAACGTATGACCCAGAACCTCACCATCGGTTTTATCGGATATGGCAACATGGCCCAGGCCATCGCCCAAGGCTTCGTCGACGCGGGCGTGGTCACCGGCGGCCAGATGGTCGCCTGCGCCGCTCACTACGACAAGCTCGAGAAGACCACCGCCGAACTCGGCGTGCGCCCGTTGCACAACGCGCTGGAAGTGGTGACGGCCGCCGACGTGGTCGTCATCGCCATCAAGCCCTACCAGATCGCCACCGTCGTCAAGCCACTGGCCGACGAACTTGCCGAGCCGGGCAAAATCGTCGTCTCCATCGCCGCCGGCTGGAATCTCAAAAAGTATCAGGATCTGTTCACCACCGAAGACGGCGAATCCGTCGACTCTCCGGACATCCATATCCAGTGCACCATTCCGAACACTCCGATGGCCGTGGGCAAGGGCGTGCTCGTCACCGAATCCGTCAACACCCTGACCGACGACGAAACCGAAACCTTCGAGCAGCTATTCGGCCCCATCAGCCTCATCGAGCGCGTGGACACCGCGCATATGAACATCGCCATGGTGGTGGCCGGCTGTGCGCCCGCCTTCACCGACATGTACATCGAAGCTCTGGGCGATGCCGGCGTGCAGTACGGTCTGCAGCGCGCCACCGCCTACCGGCTCGCCGCCAAGATGGTCGAAGGCGTCGGCGCGCTCTATATGGCCACCGAAACCCACCCTGGTGCCATGAAGGACGCCGTCTGCTCGCCCGGCGGCACCACCATTAAGGGCGTCGCCCAGCTTGAAAAGGACGGTTTCCGCGGCTCGGTCATCGACGCCGTAGACGCCATCGTCGGCTGACTGCTAATCAGAGTTCGCGTATATTCGCATATCACAGTCAATGCCTTCGAGCCGTATGCTCGGAGGCTTTTGCATATGACCGGTTCGCCGCATGCACGTTCAATGTGTCCAGCTTCTCCCTAGACTTGGAATCATGTCTCTAACTATCGGAATCGTCGGACTGCCCAACGTCGGCAAGTCCACCATGTTCAACGCACTGACCCGCAACAACGTGCTGGCCGAAAACTACCCGTTCGCCACCATCGAGCCGAACACCGGCATCGTACCGTTGCCGGACAAGCGCCTGCCGGTACTGGCCAAGCTGGTGCACACCGAAAAGGTCGTGCCCGCCACGGTGACCTTCGTGGACATCGCCGGCATCGTCAAGGGTGCCTCCGAAGGCGAAGGCCTGGGCAACAAGTTCCTGGCCAACATCCGCGAGGCGGACGCAATCTGCGAGGTTGTGCGCGCTTTCGAGGATGACGACATCGTCCACGTCAACGGCAAGGTGGATCCGGCCGACGACATCGACACCATCAACACCGAGCTGATCCTCGCCGACCTGCAGACCATCGAAAACGCGTTGCCCAAGCTGGAGAAGGATCTGCGCGGCAAGAAGATCGAACCGGCCTACATGGACGCCGTCAAGCAGGCAAAGACCATCCTTGAAGCCGGCGAGACGCTCGACAAGGCCGCACGCGAAGGCCGCTTCGACAAGGATTCCATCTACGACCTGCATCTGATGACCACCAAGCCGTTCATCTACGTGTTCAACGTGGACGACAACGAGCTGGCCAACAAGGACCTGCAGGCTAAGCTCGCCGCATCCGTGGCCCCGGCTCCGGCCGTGTTCCTCAACGCTCAGTTCGAGGCAGACCTGACCGAGCTCGACGAGGCGGATGCCCGTGAAATGCTCGAGGACGCAGGCTTAAGCGAATCCGGCCTTGACCAGTTGGCCCGCGTCGGCTTCGACATCCTCGGCTTGCAGACCTTCCTGACCGCAGGCGTCAAGGAAGTGCGCGCCTGGCAGATCCACAAGGGCTGGACCGCCCCGCAGGCCGCCGGCGTGATCCACACCGACTTCGAAAAGGGCTTCATCAAGGCCGACATCGTCTCCTACGACGATTTCGTGGCCGCCGACGGCTCCATGGCCAAGATCAAGGAGGAAGGCAAGCTCCGTCAGGAGGGCCGCGACTACGTCATGGCCGACGGAGATATTGTGGAGTTCAAATTCAACGTCTCCAAGTAGTTTTCCTCGGCTTCCCTCCCTGAGGGGGAGCCGTCGCGGAAAGCGACTGAGGGGGAGTGTTGCGGAAAGGTCCGAGCAGTGTTGGTTGCCTGGACCTTTCTTCATGTTACGAACCTTTATGAACCTCGTTGAGATGTTTGCGTCCGCCTTTCTTAGTCTTCCGCGTTCTCGTCGGCTCCTGTAGCGAGAACATTCCTCAATGATTTCGATACCTGTATTTTCAACGGACGTTTTCCGGTCTGTGCGACCAGCCCCGCGGCCAAGAGCTCTTCCACGTATTTCCTGGCGCTCTGTTTGGACAGTCCGATGTGATGGGCCACTTCGTTCAACGACATAAATTTGGACGAGTCGAACAGCTCTTCCTGAATCACGTCATAGAGCACCGAGACGGCATTACGCGATAGGCCATGCCTCTTTTCAAGCTGTGTACAGAGTATCCGACCTTTGTCGAGCTGATCGACCTTGATACTGAGTTCGTCAATTAGCTCGTCCTGGGCTTGTTGGATGAATCCGAGGATGGTGTTCACGAAGAGCGTGAGTTCGCCACAGTTCAGCTTGTCCTCCGCCTCCATGAATGCTTTGTAGTAGGCGTTCTTGTTCTCCGCGATGGTGCGGGACAGGGACAGTACGGTGGGCATAGTCAGGTGGTGGTTCAGGTGTAGGGCCAGGAGATACCGGCCGGTCCTGCCATTGCCGTCGTAAAACGGGTGAACATACTCGAACAGGAAGTGTGACATGATGGTCGCCTGCAGACGTGGAATCTCGTCAGAGGCCGCAAGATGAATCATGTCGGTGAGAAGCGCCCCGATGTTGCTCTCGCCCTTGACCCCGTTATGAATCGCGAGGCCATGCGGCCCCTGTATTTCCACGTCGCCTTTCCGGAACAGGTCGCCGTCCGGCTGGTCGATTTCGTCGATTTCGTCGAGCACGACCTTGTCATAGATGTCGCGGATGTCGGCGATGCCCGCCGGCAACGCGGAGTCCTTGTCCGTGAGGTTCAGGTACAGCTTGGCAAATTCGCTGAACCGCGCCTTGGAGTCGTCGCCGTCCCTCCTTGCCTTGTCG
>JAIJEI010000177.1 GCA_022739095.1 Bifidobacterium sp. | reverse complement strand
CTCGCCCTTCATCAGGCTTTGTGCGGTGATGGGCAGTTCGGACAACGCCTTGGCGCGGTAGTCGTGGGCGGCCATGATGGCGTCATGGCCCTGCCACTGAGCGTCGATCTGCCCATGGTCCACGAAATCGACCAGCAGGTTCTTCCACGTCGGTTCGGTCGCGAAACCGGCCAGCTTCTCTTCCGAGCCGGAAATCACGTGTTCGGCTTCGGCTAGCGCGTATTCGTAGGAGCGGAATGCCAGTTTGCGACCGGGCACTGTGGCCTTGTCCTTGGACTTCTTCATGACCGGAACCATCGTGCCGTCAGCGCCTTCACGTTCGGTGAGCTTGTACACCATTGCA
Organism: Bifidobacterium sp.; assembly: GCA_022739095.1. GTDB lineage: Bacteria > Actinomycetota > Actinomycetes > Actinomycetales > Bifidobacteriaceae > Bifidobacterium. Next base: position 3,611 of record JAIJEI010000177.1, on the reverse strand, counting down.
CAAGTGGGAGCGCCAGAGCCGGTGACCAGCATGGTGCCCACGCCATAGGAGTCGATCGGCGCAGTCTGCAATGCGGCGAGCGCGTACTCATCCAAATCGTTGGTCACGGTGATGGTGGTGTTCGTGGCACCCAGGGCGTCCAGCTGGTTGCGCACACGCTGGGCCATGGCGGCTAGGTCGCCGGAGTCGATGCGCACGCCCCCCAGTTCGGGACCGGCCACTTCGACGGCGGTTTTCACGGCTTCCTCGATGTTGTAGGTGTCCACCAGCAGCGTGGTGTTCTTGTCCAAAGCCTCGATCTGCGATTCAAAGGCGTCACGCTCGGAATCGTGCACCAGCGTGAAGCAATGCGCGGCGGTGCCAATGGCCTTCAGACCATACAGCTGGGCGGCCAGCAGATTGGCGGTGCCCTTGAATCCGCCCACTACGGCGGCTCGAGCGGCGGCCACGGCGGCCCACTCGTTGGTGCGGCGTCCGCCCATATCCATGCAAGGGCGATCCTTGGCTGCCGACGCCATACGTGAGGCGGCGGAGGCCACTGCGGAATCGTAGTTCAGCACGGATAGAATCAGCGTCTCCAGTAGCGTGCATTCGCCGAACGTGCCTTCGACCTGCAGAATCGGGGAGTTCGGGAAGAACATCTCACCCTCACGGTAGCCGCGAATCGTACCGGAGAAGTGGAAGTTCTCCAGCCACTTGATGGTCGCGGGGCTTACCACGTGACGGTCGGCCAGGAACTTCAGGTCCGCTTCGTCCAGGTGGAAATGTTCCAGCGCATTCAGGATTCGACCGGTGCCGGCCACCACGCCATAGCGACGGCCTTCGGGCAGGCGACGCGTGAACACCTCGAACACGCACTTGCGGTCGGCGGTACCGTCTTTCAGAGCGGCGTCGAGCATCGTGTATTCGTACATGTCGGTCATCAGAGCCGGCGAATAATCGACCATTGCAAGGCCTTTCCTACGTAAGTGGTGAAGTTGCACCTAAGTGTAGTCCGGGCAAAGCCGGGCGGGAAGGGCTCGTCTTATTCTCGTATCTCCGGATTCGATATTGTCGGGTTCAGTATCGTCATATTCATCGGCACTATGGCGGTCGGTCACACCGACCATAATCGTCACGACCAGCCAATACGCCAGCCGCACCATACAGCCCACTGGCGAAGCGGTAGACTCGATGCATGAGATTCATCGTGGCGTTGTGGCGCTTTGCGATCGCCGGTTTCTGCTTCGTGGGCACATATGAGGCATGGTCCAAACCGCAGTTCTGGGTGTATTTCACGTTCCAGACCGGTTTCGCGCTGGGCATCGTGATGCTGTGGGCCGGAGCGGCCACACTGCTCAAAGGCATTCAGCCGCCCGCATGGCTTAAGGGATGCCTGACCGTGTACGCCATAGTCACCGCACTGGTGGCGATCTTCCTGATGCCTCCGGACGACCCGGCATACGTGCCACAGGTTATTGGCATCATGACCAATACGATGCTGCACAAAATCGCCCCGATTATGGCGGTTATCGATTTCGTGCTATTCGACCCGCACCGGCGTTTCCGCTGGCATTACATGTTCTCGTGGCTGGCGTACTTCCCTGCATACTTGGTCTTCGTGCTGGCCCGTGCGGCGATTTGGCCGGGGTCCGGACCGGCGGCCGGCGGCAGTCCGTATCCGTACGACTTCATCAACCTCGACGCACTCGGCTGGCAAGGGTTCGGCTTTAGCTGCGGCAAGCTGGCTATAGCGTTCTTCGTGATATCGCTCGTTGTCTGGCTGCTCGACCGCGCACTGCCGAGCAAGGCCTTACTCGGATAGACGCGCCCACGATCGACGCACATCGGTCTTAGTGCCCAGCCGGCATCCAGCTCAGCACTCGATGGTCTCAACACTCAATGGAATAGGCGCGGTTTTTGTATTCGCGCCAAACCGGCCAGTCTTCACCGGCATCGATGGCATGCTTGATGTCGCCATAGTAATGGAGCTTGCGCTGCACGTGCATGGCAGCCTCATCGAGGGCTCGGCGCTGCTCGTCCAAGGATTCGCGGCGAGATTCCAGTAGATCAAGGATTTCGTCGATATGCTCGGGCTCATTGGACTCATACACGAAGAACTTTTTGAGATCGTCAATGGTCATGCCGGCGTTCTTGAAGCAGCAGATCGCGCGCAGACGGTCGATATGGCAGTCTTCGTATATGCGCTGGCCGGTTTCGGTGCGCTCCACGTTGGTCAGCAATCCCTGATCCTCGTAATACCGCAGCGTAGAGGGCTGCATATGGAACTGCGTGGCCACCTGACGAATGGTGTAGGACACCATGACTCCTTACTGCGGCGACACGCCGAAGCGTCGCAGCCGTTTGCATTCAAGTTCACTTGAACTGGAACCATAGTATCCAAGAACACTTACGAATGCCACTCGATCGGCGTCGGTTTGCCCATCGCAGGTAAGCATTCGTAAGAACAAGAATGACATTGTAAGGAGACTCAATGTTCGAGCCAACCGCCGCCTACGCTCCCAACCCGCACCGTTACGACACGATGACCTACAACCATGCCGGCACCTCCGGCCTTAAGCTGCCGGCCGTCTCACTCGGCTTCTGGCACAACTTCGGCGACATCACGCCGTTCGACCAGATGAAGTCCTTGGTCTTCACCGCCTTCAACAACGGCATCACCCACTTCGATCTGGCCAACAACTACGGCCCCGAGCCCGGCCAGGCCGAGAAGAACTGCGGCCTGCTACTCGCCAAGTACTTCAAGCATCACCGCGACGAACTCGTCATCTCCACCAAGGCCGGCTACGAGATGTGGACCGGCCCCTATGGCGACCTCGGCAGCCGCAAGTACCTGCTCGCCAGCCTCGACCAGTCGCTCGAACGTCTGGGCCTGGATTATGTGGACATTTTTTACCATCACCACCCGGACCCGGAAACCCCGCTTGAGGAGACGATGGGCGCGCTGGCCCAGGCCGTGAACTCCGGCAAGGCCCTGTACGTGGGGCTGTCCAACTACGACGGCCCGACGATGGAGAAGGCCGCCGCGATTCTCGCCGACCTGCACGTGCCGTTCATCATCAACCAGAACAAATACAACATCCTCGGCCGCACCGTCGAGGAGAATGGTCTGAAGAAGACGGCCTATAAGCTTGGCAAAGGCCTCATCACCTTCTGCCCGCTGGCTCAGGGCCTGCTGACCAACCGTTATCTGAACGGCATCCCGGCCGACAGCCGCATGGCTCACGATCCGCGATTCCTCAACGATTCCGCCCTGACCGAGAAACTGCACAAGCAGGTCGTGGACCTGAACAATCTGGCCGCCGAGCGCGGTCAGACGCTGGCTGAGATGAGCTTGGCCTGGCTGCTGCACGACGGCAAGGTGACCTCCGTGCTGACCGGCGCTTCCAAGCCTCAACAGATTCTCGACAACATCGGCGCGCTGAAGAACACCCACTTCAGCGATGAGGAGCTCAAGCTGATTGATGAGATTTCGGCTCGGTGACCATTTTGGTTCCCCTCACTGAGGGGAACCAAGTACCACCTTTAGCGCGTCATCTCTTCGTAGATGCGCTTGCAATCGGGGCAAACCGGGTACTTGGACGGATCGTGCTTGGGCACCCAGACCTTGC
>JAIJEI010000176.1 GCA_022739095.1 Bifidobacterium sp. | reverse complement strand
ACCGGCCACGGGGTGGACTGGCCGGCGAAGGCGAGCGCATGGGGCTCGGTGGCCAGGCGATTGAGGAAGAAGGTGGTCATTGCTTTCCTTACTTGTGTTTGGTTGACGTCTTCAAAAAATCAGAGGGGTTGGTTGCCGTGGTGTTTGGTGGTGCGCTTGACGCGCCGCTTGGTGGCGAGCGTGGCCAGCGATTCGACGATCACCTCGCGGGTCTGCTCGGGGTCGATCATGCCGTCGATCTGCCCGATTTCCAGCGACAGGTTCGCGTTGACGGTGCTGGTTTCGTACTCCTTGATGTACTTGGCCCGCAGCGCATCGACGTCCTGTCCGGAGGCCTTGGCCTTGGCCAGATCGTGGCGGTGGATGATGTTCACCGCGCCGGCTGCGCCGAGCACCGCGATCTGGGAGGAGGGCCACGCGAAGTTCAGGTCCGCGCCGATGGCCTTGGATCCCATCACGATGTACGCGCCACCGAACGCCTTGCGCAACACCACGGTCACCATCGGTACCTGTGCGTTGGCGTAGGCGTAGATCACCTTGGCGCCGCGGCGGATGATGCCGGCGTGTTCCTGGTCGGAGCCGGGCTTGTAGCCGGGCACATCCACGAGGGTGACCACGGGCAGGTTGAACGCGTCGCACAGGCGCACGAATCGGGCGACTTTCTCGGACGAGTCGACGTCCAGGATGCCGGCGAGCACGTTCGGCTGGTTCGCCACAATGCCAACCGGCTTGCCGTCGATGCAGGCGAAGCCGACGAGCGCGGAGGCGCCGAACAGTTCCTGCACCTGCACGAATTCGCCGTAATCGACGATGCAACGAATCACTTCGAGCATGTCGTAAGGCTGACGTTCGTTGGCGGGCACGATGGCGGCAAGTCGCTTGGCGGTCTCGCGTTCGGCGCGAGTGACGGCGTAGGCGTAGACCGGCGGCTTGCTTTCGCTGTTGGACGGCAGGTAGGCGAGCACGGTGCGCGCATAGTCGATGGCGTCGGATTCGTCCTCGCCGAGGTAGTGGGCCACGCCGGACACCCGGTTGTGCACTTCGCCGCCGCCGAGGTCAGCCATCGAAATGGTCTCGCCGGTCGAGGCCTTGACCACGTCCGGTCCGGTGACGAACATGTTCGAGTTCTCGCGGGTCATGATGATGAGGTCCGTCAGGGCCGGGCAGTAGACGGCACCGCCGGCGCAGGGGCCGAGAATCAGGCTCAGCTGGGGCACGAAGCCGCTGGCCTCGCAGGTCTTGCGGAAGATACGGCCGTACTGGGTCAGGGCGGCCACGCCCTCCTGGATGCGGGCGCCGCCGGAGTCCACGATGGCCACGATCGGCATTTTGAGGTCGATGGCCATGTCCATCAGTCGGCAGATCTTCTCGCCTTCGGCGGTGCCGAGGGTGCCGCCCTTGACGGAGAAGTCCTGGGCGTAGACGGCCACTTTGCGGCCGTAGACCTGGCCGAAGCCGGTGATGACGGCCGCACCGGCGTTGCCGCCGGCGATGTTGCCGCCCTGGAAGCGGCCGATCTCCTCGAACGTGCCGGTGTCGAAGAGCAGGTCGAGGCGTTCGCGCGCAGTTTTCTTGCCTTTGGCGTGCTGCTTGTCGCGGGCGCGCTCTTCGGCGGCGCGGGCCAGTTCGGCGGCCTTGACCACAGCGGTGCGCAGCGGCTGGTGGGCCGAAGGCTGGGCGGCGTTGGCGGCCGAGGCCGCAGTCGTGGCCTTCACGGCCGGCGAATCCATGATGTCAGTCATTGCCACCCTCCTTCTTAGAATCAGCAGCCTTGGCCTTGCCGGCGTTCACGTCCAGCGTGACCAGCGTGTCGCCGGCCTCCACGCCATCGGCCGGGCCAACAAAAATCTTCTTCACTTCGCCGGCGGCCGGCGCGTACACGTAGTTCTCCATCTTCATGGATTCGAGCACCACCAGAAGATCGCCCCTGGCCACCTGCTGGCCTTCGGACACGTTGATGCGCGTGACCACGGCCTGCATCGGGGAGGCGATGACGCCGGATTTGGCACCGTCGTTGGCCTTGGCGGCACCGGAGGCCACGTTGTGCAGGCCTGCGCCACGCAACGGCTGGGTGGGGCGCTTGGCGCCGCGGGCGCGGGCCGAGCCGGTGATGTTCTCGACGATGTCGAGCGGCACGGTGAGCTTGACGCGGCGGTTGTTCATCTCGATGACGAACGTCTCCGACTTGGACTTGTCGGGCGCGGCCGGGGCGGCGGCACCCGGGGCGGCGGCCAAGGAGGCCGGCTGGCCGGAGGCGGCGGAAGCCGGTGTGCGGTTCAGGTACGTGCGCTCCAGCCACTTGGTGGACACGGCGAACGGGTGGCCATGCTCGGCGGTGAAGTCGTCGTTGCGGAAGATCTCCTTGAACAGCGGAATCGGCGTGGGCACGCCTTCGATCACAAGCTCATCGAGCACGCGGCGCACACGGGCCACGGCGTCGAGACGGTTCTGGGCGGTGACGATGACCTTGCCCATCATCGAATCGAACTTCGGGGAGATGGTGTCGCCCTGTTCCACACCGGTATCGATGCGCACGCCGGGACCGGCCGGCCACTGGATCTTCTCCAGGGTGCCGGAGCCGGGGGTCAGGTTGGTGGCCGGATCCTCGCTGGTGATGCGCAGTTCGAAGCTGTGGCCGCGCGGTTCGGGGGCGCGGGTGAGCTCGCCGCCGGCGGCGATGTTGAGCTGTTCGCGCACCAGATCAAGGCCGCTGACCTCTTCGGAGACGGTGTGCTCCACCTGCAGACGCGGGTTGACTTCCAGGAAGTACACCTTGCCGTTCGGGGTCACCATGAATTCGCAGGTCCCGAGGCCCACGTAGCCGACCGTGGTGAACAGGCGGCGGGAGTATTCCTCCAGCGTGCTGACGATCTCCCCGGGCAGGAAGGGCGCGGGCGCTTCCTCCACGAGTTTCTGGTTGCGGCGCTGCAGCGAGCAGTCACGGGTGGAGTACACGGTGAAGTTGCCGTGGGAGTCGCGGCCGGACTGGGTCTCGACGTGACGTGCCTTGTCCACGAACTTCTCGATGAAGTATTCCTTCAGGTCGCCGCCTTGCAGCGCGTCGTGGTTCATGTAGAAGCGGCGCAGCTCCTCGTCGTCGTGCACCACGGTGATGCCGTGGCCGCCGCCGCCATCGGTGCGCTTCATCATGATCGGGTAGCCGTGGGTGTGCGCGAAGTCGAGCAGCGTGCGCACGTCGGTCACCGATTCGGACAGGCCAGGCACCGGCGGCACTTTGGCGCTCATGGCCACGCGGCGGGCGGTGATCTTGTCACCCAAATCCACCAGTGCGGTGTGGTGCGGGCCCACCCAGATGGCGCCGGCGTCCTCGACCTTCTGTGCGAAGCTCGGCACTTCGGAGAGGAATCCGTAGCCGGGGTGCACGGCGTCCGCACCGGTCTTGTGCAGGATGTCGATCAGCAGATCTTCGTTGAGGTACGTGTCCTTGTAGGTGTCGCCGGAGAGCAGGTATGCCTCGTCGGCCATGTCCACATAGCGACTATTGCGGTCCTGTTCGGCGTAGACGGCCACGGTGGAGATACCCATCTCCTTGGCCGTGCGCACCACGCGCAGCGCGATCTCGCATCGGTTCGCAATCAGCAGTTTCTTGACATTATGAGCCATAGTGTCAAATTGTGCTCCCCGCACAGAGAAGAAGGCAACCCGCATCCGCACAAAAGCTCTCACGCCCTTTTGTAGGCTACGAACAAACACAAGCGTAGGTTCCGGCAACGTAACCGTTGGCGCCGGCCATCAAAAACGTTGCAAATCCGCCGATTGCACATCCTTGCGCGCCAGCTCAAGAAGTTGACGTTACGGTTGCGTTCGTCAACTTATGACAAATCGAAATCGACAATTTTGGCGCTATTGCTGTTTTTGTGGGTGTGGGTTCGTCGTTGAGCCGTTGTGGGAGTAGATGAAGAGCGCTTTCCGGGTAGGATGTTTTCGGCCAAGAT
>JAIJEI010000175.1 GCA_022739095.1 Bifidobacterium sp. | reverse complement strand
CAGCCCGAACGTTCTCAGACGGTGACCACGTTGGTGGACGGCACCAAGAAAACCGTGACCATGCAGGAAATCGGTACCGAAGGGCTTGATCAGCCGTACCTGCAACAAGGCAAAATGCCGAACAAGGCCGGTGAAGTGGCGGTTACTCAGCAGTTCCTGAACGATAGCGGACTCAAGATCGGTGGCACCATTACTGTGACGCCACAAGACACCTCTCCATCCGTCATATCGGTGGCTGCCACGGAGACTGACGATTCCAGAAATGCCGATTCCGATGATGCCGATACAGTAGGTGCCGCCGCCAATGCCTCGGCATCCGATGCGAAGTCCGACGCCAATACGGACGCCGACGCCGAGCAATCCCCGCAGTTCCCCACGAAACTCACCATCACCGGCGTCGTGCTCGACCCGCGCGACCTCAACAATCCAGACGGCTATTCGGGCATGACCTCCTTCCGGTCCACTTCATCCGAGGACTATACGTTCTTTGCACCCAGCGACGGCGTGACCGGCGATATATACACTGCGATATCGATTGCCGTCACCGGTGCGTCCGATTTCGACACGTTCTCCGATGCCTACGATGAAGCCGTCAAAACCGTGGCCGACCGTATCGAACATCAGATACAGACCACGCGCCAGAAAGCCCGCCGCCAACAGATCGTCTCCAGCGCGCAGCGCAAACTGGACGATGCCAAAGACGAGGCCAACGAGCAACTGGACGAAGCCCAGAAACAGATCGACGACAACCGGGCCGAGCTGGAAGCCAACGAAACGACATTGCAAAACAGCCGTACCGAATTGGAGAACAACAAGACAACCATTACCGATGGCGAACGGCAGCTCGCCGATGGGCGCGCGCAGATTGCCTCGGCCCGTCAACAGATCGCGCAAGGTCGCCAACAGATAGCCGAAGCGCGCACCCAGCTCGAATCAGGCAAAACGCAGCTCACCTCGGCTCGCAAACAGCTTGATGCGGCGCAAACGGAACTGACCGCCAATCGCACGAAAATCGAACAGGGCATTACCCAAATCGACCAAGGCGTGGCGCAAATTGATCAGATGCTGTCCATGATCCAACAGGCCGACGATCTACTGGCGCAACTTGACCCGAACATCGACTTTAATTCACCCACATGGCAGGCCATCAAGCAACTGCTTGCACGCCTTGGCATTACCATGCCTGAAGTGCCGTCAATCAGCGATCTGCGGCAACAGCTGACCGCCAAGCAAACGGAACTGCAAGCGCAGCGAGACAGTCTGGTCCAGCAGAAAGCCGATTTGCAGCGCACGCTAAACGAAACTATTGCCCCCGCACAATCCACCTTGGACCAGCAGAACGCGCAGCTGACCGCCAAGGAACAGGAAGCGGCTGCAGGAGAGGCACAGCTCAATACCAAATCCGCGGAACTCGAAGCGAATGCCGCAACCCTCGAAACCCAGTCGGCGCAACTTGAAGCGCAGGCCGCCCAACTGGCCAGCGGCAAACAGCAGCTCGAAAAAGGCGAGCGGCAGCTGAAGGAAGGCGAACAACAGCTCGCGGACGGCAAGGCGAAACTGGATGATGCGCAGTCTGAACTCGATGCCAAGCGAAGCGAAGCGGAAAGCGAATTCGCCAAGCAGCAGCGGCGCATCGACGATGTGGCCAACGCACGTTGGTATGTGCAGACGCGCGCTTCGATCGATGGATTCAGCTCGCTCAAATCAGATATCAGTTCCATCGAATCCATCGGCCGTGCATTCCCGATTGTGTTCCTGCTGGTCGCCGTGCTCATGAGCCTGACCGCCATGACCCGCATGGTCGAGGAAGATCGCGGACTTATCGGCACCTACCTTGGACTCGGCTATGGCGGACTCGCCGTGTCCAGCCGGTATCTGCTGTTCGCGTTGCTCGCCTGCCTGATCGGCGGCGGCATCGGTCTGCTGGTCGGATTCCTCGGCATCCCGGCATTTCTGCTGGTGGTGATTGAGGGACTGTATATATTGCCCGGTGTGCGACTTGAATACGACTGGCTGTACGGCTCGGCCGGCATCGTGCTGTTCGTGGTCGGTGTGGGCGTGGTCACCGCGCTCGCCTGCCGCGAGGAGATACGGCACACGCCCGCCGCGCTGATGCGGCCGAAGGCGCCGAAAGCGGGCGCTCGCATATTGTTGGAGCGGATTCGCCCGGTATGGAGCCGGCTGAACTTCCTCGGCAAAGTCACTGCGCGCAATATCTTCCGATTCAAGTCGCGTTTGATTATGACCGTGGGTGGCGTGGCCGGTTGCACAGCGCTGATTATCTGCGGATTTGCGATTAACGACACCGTCGACACGATTGGCGTCAAACAATACGAGCAAATCTATCAGTATGATTTGATGGTCGTTTCCAACGATGATGCTGCTGCCGCAATGCGCAAGCAGGTCAAGAATGATGGGCAGACCACCGAAACGCTGAATCTGCGCGTGGATAGTGGCGAGATGAGCAATGCGGCGCAGGAAAGCGAAACCGTGCAGCTGATGACCGTGCCCAACGATTCGCTGAATATTTTGAACGATATGGTCACGCTGGAACAAGCCGGCGATGATGGATGGTTCGGGATTCCCAATATCTTCGGCAAGGCGGGCGGCGGCACTGTAGAGCTGGACGATAGTGGCGTGATTGTGTCGCAATCCGCCGCCAACTCGCTGAATATTCACGCCGGAGACACCGTCACGCTGGGCAATGGCGGTAGCAGTCGGGCCAAGGTGCAGGTCGCAGCCGTGACGCGCAATCTTGTTGGCTCTGATGTGTACATCAGCGAGCGGTTGTACGACCAGAAGTTTACGGCCGACGGGGCAACGTCTTCAGCTGCGGCTTCGGGAAAGGAAGCTGCCTCGACCTTGACGTGGAACGCGATGCTTGCCAAGCTGAAAGGTTCCGAGACCGAACAGGCCGAATACGCGGATCGGTTGGGCGAGGAATCGTCGGTGCTCAAGGCCGTGAGCTGTGCGCATCTGGCCGCCACGTTTAAGTTTGATTTGATGGGTGCCGTGGTGGCGCTGATTGTGGGGCTCGCCGGCGGCCTGGCGCTGGTGGTGCTGTTTACGCTGGCCAATACGAACGTGTCCGAACGCATCCGTGAGATGGCTACGCTAAAGGTGCTGGGCTTCTATGACCGCGAGGTGCACAACTACGTGAACCGCGAGATGATGATATTGACCGGAATTGGTGTGGTGGTTGGTCTGCCGCTTGGCAGGTGGATAGGCGGATTGCTGACCGCTGCGCTGAATATGCCGTCGCTGTATTTCGAAGTGGAAGTGCACTGGTACAGCTATGCGATTGCCGTGGTGGCGACGCTGGCGTTCGCGCTGTTGGTGCAGCTGTTCACCAACCCAGTGCTCGATCGCGTAGACCCGGTCAGCTCGCTCAAGTCCGTGGAATAGAGGTAGAAGTTCAATTCAGCGTTGGTGAATTGAACTTTTTGGCGGAATATTTACAGTATCATCGCATGTATTCTTGAGCTGAGCGTTTTCGTGACATATTTCGGTGATACAGTCTGAACTTGTTTTGAACGAGTATCGCGTCCGGTGCGTAACAATCGGGCGACAGAGAAGAGAAATGAAATCAGTATGGCCGATACGAATGTGAATGGTGGTACACAGCAGGCTGCGGGCAAACTCAAGTCTGTCGAAAGCCTGGACCAAGCCAACGAGATGGAGCGTGGCCTGAGCAATCGCCACGTACAGTTCATCGCCATTGGCGGCACCATCGGCACCGGCCTGTTCCTGGGCTCGGGCAAGTCGATTTCGCTAACCGGCCCCTCGATCATCTTCGTGTACATTCTGGTCGGCGTCATCATGTTCTTCCTGATGCGCGCCATCGGCGAAATGATGTACCGCGACCCCAGCCAGCACACCTTCATCAATTTCATCACCCGTTACCTGGGCAACGGGTGGGGGCATTTCGCCGGCTGGACGTATTGGGCCGCGCTCGTGCTGCTGGGCATGACCGAGATCACGGCCGTCTCCACGTACTTCATCACCTTCTTCGACACGTTCGGCATCGACCTGACCCATTGGAAATGGCTGATCGA
>JAIJEI010000174.1 GCA_022739095.1 Bifidobacterium sp. | reverse complement strand
GTAGAGCATACGCTCGTTCGGCTTGGCGGTCAGCAACGAAACCACCACGATGAACAGCAGCGAAATGATGAACGCCGGCAGCAGCTCATAGATGGCGAATACGCCACCCAAGGGCTTGACGAGGTTGTGCCAGACGAGCACAGCCGCCGTGCCGGACAGCATGCCCGCGACCGCACCGTACTTGTTGGTGCGGCGCCAATACAGCGAAGCGAGCATCAGCGGGCCGAAGGAGGCGCCAAGACCGGCCCACGCATATGAGACCACCTGGAAAATGGAGGAATTCTGGTCGAACGCAACCACAATGCCGAAAATGAACATGACCAGCAGCGTGATGCGCGCCACCATCATCACCTGGCGGTCGGTGGCCTTGCGATGCAGCAATCCGCGGAAAATATTCTCGCCGACCGCGGAAGCGCCGATAATCAGGTATGACGATGACGAACTCATGGACGCGGCGAAAATGCCCGACACCACGATGCCACACATGAAGCTCGGCAGCAGCGCCTGCGACACCACGATGAAGATGTTCTCCGCCGCGGATTGCGTGACGAACTGCGTCGGCATCATGGCACGCCCGACCAGCCCGATGCACACGCCGCACGCCAGCGAAATCACGCACCATGTGGTGGCGATGATACGGGACTTCCTGATTTCCTCGGAACTGCGGATGGACAGGAACCTTACGAGCACCTGCGGCATGCCGAAATAGCCCAGACCCCACGCGAGCATCGAGATGATGGTGATGATGCCGTAGTCGGCGGGCGCGCCGAACATGGCCCGCCCGGCCTTGATGGCCTGTTCGCCGGCGTCGTTGAGGATCGGCGTGGCCACATGCGTGCCGTCGAGAAAGCCCGGAATGCCTTTCAGGAAGGCGACGGTGTGGTCGATGCCGCCGGCGGATGCCACGGAGCCTACGAACACCACCGCCAGCGCGAAGAACATGAGCAGACCCTGGATGAAGTCGGTCACGACCACGGACAGGTAGCCGCCGATGATGGTGTAGGCGAACACGATGGCCGCGCCGATCACCATGGTCAGGTGGTAGTCCCAGCCGAACAGCGTGGCGAACAGTTTGCCGACGGTCACGAAGCAGCTGCCGACGTACACGCAGAAGAATACGAGGATGATGAGCGCCGCGATGGTGGAGACGATATTGCGATCGTCATGGAAGCGTTTCGAGAAGAAATCCGGAATGGTGATCGCGTCACCGGCAACCACCGAGTAGCGGCGCAGCCGGCGCGCGACGAGTTTCCAGTTGAGGTACGTGCCGAGCGCCAGGCCGATCGCGGTCCACATCGGGTCGGCCGCGCCGGTGAAGTAGGCGACACCGGGCAAACCCATGAGCAGCCAGCCGCTCATGTCGGAGGCTTCCGCGCTCAATGCCGTCAACCATGGTCCGACGCCACGGCCGCCCGCGAAGTACTGTCTGGCGGAGGAGTTGGACCTCCTGGAGTAGACGAAGCCGATGGTCAGCATGGCCACGAAGTAGATGACCATCGCCATGAGCACCCAGATGTCTTTGGAAACCACGTAATCCCTTTCCTCATGTTCTCGCGTATCACTGAGCTCTGATGCCCGACACCGAACATATCGACAGCCATGCGCGTCACGGGGCAAGCACAGCATCACCATAACCGGAATGGCCGAACAAATACGCGGATATCCCATGAAAGGAGAGCATCAACCTGACGTATATGGAGATTTCAGGCAAGACAACGCAAACGTTTAGGCATGAAGATCGATTTCGGCCCATGAGGAACTCACAGGAATACGACGAACCCGCTTCGAAGCAAGTACAATCACCGCCGCAACGAAAAGAACCATGACAAACAACCTAATCGTAGCAATGAAGCCCAAATGCGTAACTGCATACCCAGCTGCAGAGCCGCTGAACATGGACAACAGTTGGACTCCCACAGACATCACTGATTTAACCCTTCCTTGTAACTCATCAGGAGTCTTAGAGAACACAAAACCCATAACCATCGCGTTATACAAGGGGAAAGGGAGTCCAATTATTATCGAGCAAAGTACAATCGCATAATAAGAATCCGTGAAACATAGCGGGATATATGCGACAGCCGAAATGATTCCGGTAGCGCATATGCATAAGCCTGCTGGCATTCTGTCTCCATAATGCCCCGAGAAGAACGATCCGGCAAGCAATCCAACGCAAGTTGCAGGTCCCACTAAGCCGAGCAGCACCGGATTGATCCCCTTGCCAACCAAGGACAGTTCTATGCTGTATTGCGCGCTGTTCATCCCGAAATTCACCAATGCTGTGGTGATTATAAAAATCAGCATGAGTCTACTGGTAAGAACAAAACGCCACCCATCAACAAAGTCAGTACAGAATGACGCAATAGCCCCTTTCCCAATGTGTTCATCCTCAGAGGATAATTTGCTTCTCATGGTCAATTTTTTACTGATCCGTATCTGGGAAGCAGAAATTCCAGCAATCATATACAGAATTGCCGAAACAATAAATGGCATCCATGCGCCAAATGAATACAGCATTCCGCCAACGGGGTTGCCAATCATGGTGATGGTCGCATCTCTGCCCTCATTGACGCTTCTCGCCTTCGGATATTCGCGGATATCGATAATGGACCGCAACATCGCATCAGTCGCCCCACCCAAACAGCCCGTAAACAATGACGAAGTAAGCATAATGGCAAGGAACACGGAGAACGTCAGCGACCCGGAAAGCAGCAATATCCCCGTGGTCCCCCATAATAGAACACCGGTTATGCAATTGGCTATAACCAAATGCTTGCGATCATGACGATCAACGACCGTACCGCCTAATACATTTGCAAGCTGCCGCACGATACCGGTTAATGTAGGTACCCATCCGGCCGCAATCAGGGAGCCGGATATCTTATAGGCTACAAGCGATACGCCGAAGCCCTGCATCGCGGCACCTATAGCACTGGCCGTGTCCGAGGTGAACCATGACGGATATCCCGGCGTTCTCCACAGATTAGTTGACATCTTTCACCCATCCTCCCCATCATTGGCCTCGTTCTCGGCCAACATTCAATCTTCATCGTCAATTTCACATCCGCTGAAAACTTTGCCTGTCAACGCCATAGAACTTATCGGAATCACGGAATCCACGGAAAAGCCTGCATGACAATCTGCACTTTCCGCATATTCCGTCTGGCTGTATTCCGCTGCTCCCCGGATGAATGTTGCTGCCATTTTTGAGCCACCGCATCCAATTCCAGACACATTTGCTCTGTCTCTTCGGGAGTCAAATCAAATGTGCGATCTTCGCATAGGCCCACTTCTCTCCACTCCTGAGGAAGGTCATTGACAGAGTCCAGATATCGCTCATACAACGACTCATAAGTCACGGCAACGGATTGGAAATAAGTGTATTCCGCATCACTTATACGCCCATCATCACGAGGAGCGGGACGCATAGAACGATGATTGGCTTTCCACCAGCTTTTTCGTTTATCACCATCTGCAGAATCTGTCTTCTCTGCCATACCGGCATCGAAAAGTTTTTTTAAATGAAAACTCACACTGCCCGGAGCCATGCCGGTGACATCGCTAATCATACCGACGGTCATCGGCCCTTTCACTCTCAGCAAACCCAACACCCTCATCCGCTGAGAATTTGAAATCGCCAGAAGGACGGATTCCCTAGAAATCTCAGTAACTTCTTCGGCTTTCGCCTTGGTGCGATCGATGTTCTGTCCCATAATCACACATCATACAATGATGGTTGCACAATGCGAGTTGTAGATATATTGAGCCATTGAACGGCCGATCAGACCGTCCATTCAATGACTCAACGCACGCCACGCGCGCCAAAACGTCACACGTCGTAGCGCCAGGACTTGTCGGTCACCACGCGGGCCATCGCCAAGCCGATCGGCAGACAGATGATCACCATGAACGCACGGAACGCCCAGTCCAGCGCATTCATGGTCTGGAAGCTGCCGAGGTACCACATGGCACGATACATATACAGACCGGGCACCATGATCACGATCGACGGCACGGTCAGGCAGATGCGCGGGTAGCCGAGGTGCGGCGGTAGCCAGCCACGTCGCACGGAT
>JAIJEI010000013.1 GCA_022739095.1 Bifidobacterium sp. | reverse complement strand
CGCCGGTACTGGTGCGTTGGGCATCGAAGCGCTGAGCCGTGGCGCGCGAGAACTCGTGGCCGTGGAAAGTTCCCGGCCTGCGGCGGCGCTGATTACCAAAACCTTGGCGCAGCTACAGAAGAATCGTTCATGGGATGCTTCGCTCAAGGCCCGTGCGCTGGTCAAAAAAGCCGAGCAAGTGGCTGGCGGCTTCGGCGAACCATTCGACGTGATATTCATCGATCCGCCCTACGCCTATGAGACCGCTGAATGCAATCAGCTACTGGCCGATTTGGCAGCGGGCAGTGCCACCAACGAGAACACGGTGATCATGCTCGAACGCTCGGTACGCTCGGATGATCCCACCGCCCCCGAAGGCTGGCAGATTACCGAAAGCCGCAACTACGGCGAAACCGTCGTCTTCTACATCGAACCCGCGGATGACGACTCGGATGTTGAGCAGACAGACGATTCCGCCGCGTAGTGAATCTTCCACCGTGTGGTGGATTAATCGGCGAGCCGGCGCGGATGGGCGGCGGAGACCTCCCAGCCCAAGGCCATCAGGGTCTTGCGGTCGGCCTTATCCAGCGCCTTGCAATCCAGTGCCGCGATAAGGTCTGGCCGAATCTCAGCGGTGCGGGCCAGCGCTTCGTCTCGGCGAAAACGGTCCACCTTGCCGTGGTCGCCGGACAACAGCACGTCCGGCACCGCGATACCACGCCACACGGCCGGTTTGGTGTACTGGCGATGTTCAAGCAGCGCGCCCTCGCCGGTGTAGGATTCCTCAACAATCGAATCTGGGTTGCCCATGAATCCGGGCATCAGGCGGGTGATGGCCTCAAGCATTACCGATACCGCCACTTCGCCACCGTTCAGCACATAGTCGCCAATCGAATATTCGCGTACGTCGACGCCCTGGGAGCGGTAGTAGTCCGGGATGCGCGCATCGTAGCCCTCGTACCGGCCGCAGCCGAACAGCAGATGGTTGGCATGGCTGAGCTCGGTGGCGTCGCGCTGGGTAAACAACGAGGCCGATGGATTCGGGAAGATGAGCACCGGTGTGCCGGATGGAGCGGGGGATTCAGACGGCCGCGAGAATCCCAGCAGTTCGTCCAGGCATTCGCTCCACACTTCGGGCTTCATCACCATGCCGGCACCGCCGCCGACTGGCGTATCATCCACCGAATGATGCACATCGTGGGTCCAGTCGCGCAGGTTGTGCGCCTTGATCTCCAACAATCCCTTGGCCTGGGCTTTGCCCATCAGGCTGAGGTTCATCACCTCAAAGTATTCGGGGAACACGCTCACGATATCGATCTTCATGTCATCCAGCCTAACGGTAGCCCCGCCCGCATTACACGGCCACCACTACACTATTGCGGTGATGAATACGACGATGAACCTCCCCACCCGCAAAAAGCCCGAAGTGTTGTCTCCGGCCGGCAACCTGAGGGGCCTGAAAACCGCGGTCGATTATGGTGCCGACGCCGTCTACTGCGGCGGCAAAGCCTTCGGCATGCGATCGGCTCCCAAAAACCTTAGCCTTGAGGATTTCGAGGAAGGATCGCGCTACGCCCATGAACGCGGCGCCCGCGTGTACGTGACCTGCAACGTGCTGCCGCGCAACAACGAGATCGAAGCCATGCGCGAGTACGTCGGCCAGCTCAAAGACACCGGTGTGGACGCGCTGATCGTCTCCGATATTGGCGTGATGATGATGGCCCGTCAAGTGGCCCCGAATCTGGAACTGCACGTCTCCACCCAGGCCGGCGTGACCAATTATCAGGCCGCCAACGCCTTCTACGAGCTTGGTGCTCGCCGTGTGGTGTTGGCCCGCGAGATGGACTTGCAGGCCGTGCGCGACATCCGCGCCAACATTCCCGATGACCTCGACATCGAATGCTTCGTCCACGGTGCCATGTGCATGGCCTTCTCCGGCCGATGCCTGTTCTCCAACTACCTGACCGGCCGTGATGGCAACCACGGCGAATGCGCCCAGCCATGCCGCTGGAAGTATTCGATTGTGGAAAAGAAACGTCCCGGCCAGTACTTCCCAATCGAACAGACCGAGAACGGCGCCTATCTGTTCAATTCGCAGGACATGAATATGCTGGGGCACTTGGATGATTTGATTGACTCCGGTGCCACAAGCCTCAAGATCGAAGGCCGCGCGAAAAGCGCCTACTATATCGCCGCCATGACCAACGCCTACAAAACCGCGGTTAATGAATACATGATTCAACGCGGGTTTGAAGACGCTGATGGCAATGTTCTGAAGCCTTTCCGTGACCGTGTGATTCGTCCGGGCGACCCCGATTTTGGCCAAGGAGCCGAAGATCAAGTGATGCGCAATGCCGATGCCGCGTTCGCCGGTGTGGCCGATGAGGGATATGACCGTGGCTCTGATACTGCGGTTGCCGATTCGGCCACCGGCTCGATTGCCGCAGAACGTGACCGTGTGACGGTTGCTGATGCCGCCGACTCAACTGTCTCTGGTACGCCGGCCGGCACCGCCGCCGAACCCGACGGCATGAGCTCTCACGCCCGTTCCACGCGCCGCAAGTCCAATACCGCGGTCGAACAGATCGAGACTGATTGGAAGCACGCGGCCGTCCGCCCGGCCCCGCACGTCGAACTACCTGAATGGCTGCTCGAGGAAACCGAAAAGGTGGCCCATCGTGACTACTCCACCGGCTTCTATTACCCGGAGCACAAGGTCACACAGAACACCGACCGCTCCGCCTACTTCCGCTCATGGCTGGTAGTGGGCGAAGTGTTGAGCTGGAGCGCGGACGAAGGCGGACGTGTCACGCTGATGAGCCGTAACAAGATCGAGCCCGGTCAGCAGGTCGAATTCCTGCTGCCTGGCGAGAGACCATTGGCCTTTACCGTGCCGGAAACCGGCCTGCGCGATGCCGATGGCGCGCCAGTACCCGCCATCAACAATCCGGCGCACGTGTTCTCGATGCCCTGCCCGCACCAGGTGCCCATCAACGCCGCCATCCGCTCGCGCACCAAAAAGCCCACCCTCAAAGCCGAATAACCTACCACTCCGCCCCCGCTGGCGGCTGTCGGCCGTAGGCTGACTGGGGGTGGTCATGGAAATCATGAACACCGCCCGCACCCAAGAAAGAATGCCTTATGCCTGAATACAGCGAAGAAATCCTCGATTCCAACAGCATCAGTTCCACCGATAAAGCCGGTCGCCCGATCCCGGTGACCATTCCCATCGCACTGGCCCCCGGCATCAAGGTGGTGTACACCACGCGACTGGGCGGTCTGAGCGCCGGCGATTACGGCAACCTGAACCTCGGCGGCAAGTCCGGCGACGAACCTGAGGCCGTGTTGTCGAACCGCATCGCACTCGCCGAAGCGGTGCAAGCCCGCCTCTCGCTGGTCTCCCAAGTACATTCCGGCGTGGCTGTGGACGTGGACGACTCGTTCGTCATCAACACCCCCTTCGGCTTCGATGTGTCCGGCACACATGGTGAGACTGACACTCCGCGCGTCATCGAGGCGGACGGCCAGGTCACCGCACAATCCGGCATCGCCCTAGGCATGTTCGCGGCCGACTGCCTGCCGGTGCTGCTGGGCGACCCGGTCACCGGCATCATTGGTGCGGCCCACTGCGGCCGTCGTGGTCTGGAGCGCGGCGTGATCGGCGCCACGGTGGGCCTGATGAAGAGCAAGGGTGCCGATCCGGCGAACATCGTGGCCACACTCGGCCCGCGCATCTGCGGCGACTGCTATGAAGTGGGCGACGAGATCGCCGACCAGTTCATCAAGCGCTTCCCGCTGACCAAGACGAAGACCCGCTTCGGTGGTGCCGGCATTGACATCGCCGAGGCTGCGATGATCGACCTCGCTTTCGCCGGCGTACATCAGGTGGTCGATTCGATGCCGCGCGTGCATGCCGCCACCCAGTATCTTGAGGAAGATCCGGAACTCGCCGAACTGTGCCGCACGGACGGCGAAGGCCCGGCCGAGCTCGCGGAGCGCATCGACAACATCAGCCACAGCATGTGCACGCTCGAAAACCCACTGTGGTACTCGCACCGCCGCGCCGCGCTCGCCAACAAAACACACGAAGGCCGCCTCCTTGCCCTCATCGTGCGTGACTAAACGGAGAATGCGAGCACATTCCGTGGAGAAGATGTGATGCAGTTCACGGACGGCCAGCCCCCACCCTACGGTGGTGCCTATGACTGAGAGAGATTTCGATACCCCCGTCGAGGCACCTACCGTCCAACCGGCCCCCGCTCAGAGCGCCAAACCGGCGCAAACCGTGCCGGTGGTGGCCGTGGTGCTGGCCGCCGGCTTCGGCACGCGCTTCGACCCCGACAATCCCAAGCAGCTTGTCTCCGTGGGCGGCAAGCCCATCGTGTGCTGGAGCATTGATGCCTTTGAACATTGCGATCGCGTCAGCGACATCGTGGTGGTGGTCAATCCCAAGGTGCGCGGTGAAGTGGAAACGTTGGTTGGCGAGATGGGCTACACCAAGGTCCGCGTCATCATTGACGGCGGCGACGAGCGTGTGGACAGTACCGCCGCCGCGCTCGACATGCTGGCTACGGCAGGCATTCCGGACGATGCCAAGATCCTGATCCATGACGCCGTCCGTCCGTTCGTGGAACAGTCCGCCATCGACGGTTCGATCGATGCGCTCGACCAGTTCACGGCCGCGACCGTGGCCTACGCCTCAACCGACACCGTGCTGTTGACCGAGGATCTGGGCGATTTGAAAGTGGTCAAGTCGGTGCCGGACCGCCCGAACACCTTCCGTGCGCAGACCCCGCAATCCTTCCGCTTCGCGACGATTCGTCACGCTTACGAGTTGGCTGCCGCCGACCCGGACTTCCATCCCACCGACGACACGCGCGTAGTGGTCGATTATCTGCCTGATGAACCCGTCGCCATTGTCTCCGGTGCGGAAACCAACCTGAAGATCACCACGCTGGAGGATATTCCCACAGCTGAGCGTATCGCCGAGGAGATTCTCGGTCGTGATCCCAAGGAAGAGGCGCGCGCCCGCATGCACGCCCTGCTGGCCCAAGCGGCCGGTCAGATGCATCGTTGATCGGCTCCCCACACGGGCGAGCTGGCACCATCGGCGACTAAGGGGAGTCTCCCCATGGAGTCGCACGTAAAATCTGGAAACGATTAGACTAGCCTTATGCGTGAACTCAATGTTGTGATTTCCGGCTTCGACCACTATGACGGCGTGGAGGTCAATCCCGCCGTCGAAGTGCCCAAGGCCATCGCCGAGCAGGGGTTGGGCGTCTCCTCTGCTCCGGACGATCCGTTGGAGCAGGTCGCCGTCACCGTCCATGCCGTTAGCATCCCGGTGAGCTTCGCCAAAGCCTGGCCCACGCTGAAAGAGACGATTGAGGCCACCAAGCCCAATATCGTCATCGCCACCGGGCTCAAGCACGCAGCCCGAGGCGTGATGCTTGAACGATGCGCCACCAACCTGATGGACGCGATCAAGCCGGACGCGGACAACGTGACCCCACGCCGCGAACCCATCGACCCCAATGGCCCGGCCGCCTATTGGACCCGCCTGCCGTTGCGCTCGATCCTGAATGATTTCACGGACGATTCGATTCCGGCCACCCTGAGTTCGGACGCAGGCACGTTCGTATGTAATTCGCTGTTCTACAACCTGCTCAACTGGACCGCCACCCAGGAGCGGGTGCTGGGCGGATTCGTCAGCTTCCCGCCGGTCGTGCCGGCGCATTCCAGCCAGCATGGTCTGCCACTCGACCAGCAGATCGCCGCCGGCCGTGACGTGGTGCGCGAAGCCGTGCGCTACTATCTCAAGCCCTCCAGCTCCGACATCCTCATCGCCTAGCACGCTGTGCGCCACGCCGGAATAGAACATGGTTCGCACGCATTGTAACGATTGCGCGTCGCTCAACGCCCCGCGCTAGTGCGATGCGCTACAGTGCTTCAAGGATGTGCCAAGAGCTTTATGCGTGTGCGAAAGGAATAAACAGCGATGGTGGATCGTTTCCCGGTGGTGCTGCGAGGATATGACAAGGAGAAGGTTGATGCTGCCTTCGACGCTACTCAGGAGAGTATGAAGCGTGCGCAGCAGACGTTGGCCAGCATGCGTGAGCAGATTGCGGCGGATGACGACCGTATTCTGCAACTGCAGGCCCAACTTCAGGAAGAGAAGAACAAGAAGCCGGAAGGCAACAGCTTCGCTTCCCTGGGAGCGAACGCCCAGCAGATGCTCGCCTCTGCCGAGCAGACGAGTAACGAACTGCTGGAACGTGCCAAGCAGGACGCGTCCTCCATCCGTACCACGGCTCAGGCTCAGGCCGAAACGCTGATCAACAACGCCAAGCTGGATGCCCAGCATATCGTTGACGACGCCAATGCCAAGGCCGCCTCGATTCTGACGAACGCCAACAATCAGGCCGAATCAGTGACCACCTCCGCCAACGAGGACGCCGCACAACTGCGCTCCGAAACCGCCAAGACCATCACCGAACAGCGTCAGACCGTCGAGCTTGAGCTCAGCAACGCGCGCGAAGAGCACACCAAGAAGATGGCTTCCGAACGCTCCACCCAAGAGCGCGAAATCGCCGATATGAAGGCGGAAGCGACCCAGCAGGTTGCCGCAATGCGCAAAAGCGCCAATGAAGAGATCACCAAGCTTAAGTCCGATTCCAACGATCAGATTGAGGCGGCGCTCGCCGAGGCCAACAAGAAGCTCGCCGACGTGCGCGAGCAAGTGTCCAAGATGATGACCGAAGCCCAGCGCAAGGCCAGCGAAATCATTGATGCGGCCAAGACCAAGGGCCAGGAAATCACCGATGAGGCCGAGGTCAAGCGCACCAGCACGATGAGCCAGGTCAATGCCGAGGTCGAGCAGATTCGTCACGATATCGCCGCTCAGCAGGATGAGGCTACGAAGAAGGTCAACGAACTGCTGCAGCACCTCGAAGAGCGTCGTGTGGCGGCCAAGCAGGAAGCCGATGAGTTGGTCGGCCAGGCCAAGAACACTCGCGACCAAGCCGATTCGTATGCCGCGTCCAAGCGCGAGGAGGCGGACAGCCAGGCCGCCGCAATCGTGCATAAGGCGGGCGAGGAAGCCGATGCGCAGATCGAGGAGCGTCGCGCCGCCGCCCAAAGCGAGCTTGACGGTCTTTCCAAGCGCATCGCCGATCTGCAGGAACGCGAGTCCGTCATCACCCAGCGTGTTTCGGAACTGCGTTCTATGTTCTCGCAGGCGTTCTCCGGATTCGCTTTCGGCGGTAATGCGGCGGCCTCTGGTCAGGGTCAGGAAGCCGCTGCCGTGGCATCATTGCCGGTGGTTGCGCCCATCCCGGAAGTCAAGCCTGTACACAACGAGGCCGATGATCAGCCGGGTGAGTTGAGCGGAAACGAGTCGGCTGCCGACGATCACAATGAGGCAGATGCGGCGTCGGCTGATTCAGCTGATTCGGCTGCGCAGAATGAGCAGTCCGAATCGTCTGAGCCGTCCGAGCACCAGACACAGGGCGAACCGGAGGCCCCGACCCAGGAGAATCCGGCCGTATCTGAACAGAACGGCGAATGACAGGCCTTCGATTAGACTACTAGCGGTAAGAATTACGGCACCTGCGCTTTCGAGCCAGGTGCCGTATTCGTTTGAATCTGCGCCACAAGCGCACCATCACAGAAGGAGTATGACATGAGTGAATTGACGCCTCTGACCGGCGAAGCATTGAATACCCTGCGCGGCGATTTCGCACAGAGCGGCACCAACCGTCTGGCCATGAACGCGGTGACCGCCGCCGGCATCGACAAGGTGGCTCGCAATTACGACCGCGCTCGCCTGATGCAGCGTCGTTTCTCCACCATCGTTGACAACGGCGAAGCCACCCATCAGGATCGCTCCGGCCGCTGCTGGCTGTTCAGCTCCCTGAACGTGGCCCGTTTCGTGGCCAAGAAGAACATGAACTTGAAGGAGTTCGAGTTCTCCCAGAACTACGCGATGTACTACGACAAGCTGGAGCGCGTCAACTACTTCCTTAAGGATGTGGCCGCTCTGGTGGCTGCCGGCGAGCCTTCCGACTCCCGCCTGATGCAGCACCTGCTCGCCGACGTGATGGGCGATGGCGGCCAGTGGACCATGGCCATGAACGTGTACAAGAAGTACGGTGCCGTGCCCAAGGACCTGTTCCCGGAGACCGAATCCTCCAAGAACACCGGTGAGATGAACACCCAGCTGCGCCACATGCTGCACACCGCCGTGGCGCACATGTACGCCGCTGACGGCGACGCTGCCAAGGTCGAGGCTATTATTGCCGATGCCACCGCTGCCGGCCACCGCATTCTGACCATTCACTTGGGCGAGCCGCCGGTCTCCTTCGACTGGGAGTGGACCGACAAGGACGGCGAATTCCACCGCGACGGCGAGATTACGCCGGTTGAGTTCTGGAAGAAGTACGTGGGCCCGGCTGATCTGGAAGACTACGTGTGCCTGGTGGACGATCCGCGCACTGAGCACGCCAAGGGCAAGAAGATCGGCATCGAGCACCTCGGCAATGTGGCTGGCGGCGACGCCACCGAGTACCTCAACGTGCCGAACCAGTTCATGAAGGATTGCGTCAAGCAGATTCTCGTTGAGCAGGGCATTCCGGTGTGGTTCGGTGCCGATTGCCACCCGTTCATGGACCGTGAGAACGGCGCTTGGGCCACCGACCTGTTCGAGTACGGTCGCGTGTACGATGTGGACTTCGATCTGGACAAGGAAGCCCGCGTGCGCTTCGGCGACTCCGCCATGAACCACGCCATGGCTTTCGCCGGCGTTGACGTGGCCGACGACGGTTCCACCCGCCGCTGGCGCGTGGAGAACTCCTGGGGCACCAAGATCGCCGACAAGGGCTACTTCACCATGTCCGACGACTGGTTCACCGAATACGTCTACGAGGTAGCCGTCCCGAAGGCCCTGTTGCCCGAGGAATACCAGAAGGCCCTCGAAGAGCCAGCCATCATGCTCCCCGCATGGGACCCGATGGGCGCGCTGGCCAAGTAGCACGCGAAGCGTGCATCGGCCCAAAGCGCCTGAGGCGACAGACCGTGAGGGACGCCGAAGGCAGCATTGAGCCTCGCCGCAGGCGGGTCCATAATCGCAAGGGCTCGGAGAGCATTGGCCTGATAGCTGCTATAGTTGGGCCTTCGCGCAACATGCACGCAAGGCCCGACTTATAGTCGTATACAAGGAAAGGAGTCGAGCAATGGCAGCACTACGTGGTCCGGATAGTTCCGATGATGAACGTCGTTTGGGGGAGCAGGCCGTCTTTCCCGAGACCGTCGATGTCAACATTCGTCAGCTTGACCCCATTCCCGCGCCGCGTGCTTTCCTCAAGGAACAGCCGCTCACCGATGAGATGAGCGAACTCGTGCTTCACTCGCGTCAGGAAATCCGCGACGTGCTCAACGGCCGCGACGACCGACTGCTCGTCATCGTGGGCCCCTGCTCAATCCATGACCCGAAAGCCGCGCACGAATACGCAGAAAAGTTGGCCGCCGTCAAGCGCGAGTTGGAAGACCGACTCGTGATCGTGATGCGCGTGTACTTCGAGAAGCCGCGCACTACCATCGGCTGGAAGGGCCTCATCAACGACCCCGATTTGGATGGTCGCTTCAATATTCGTAAGGGCATGTGGCTGGCCCGCAAGGTGCTCACCGACGTGCTGAGCCTCGGCCTGCCCGCTGCCACCGAATGGCTTGACCCCATCACCCCGCAGTACATCTGCGACGCGATCAGCTGGGGTGCCATCGGCGCGCGTAACACCGAATCCCAGGTCCACCGCGAACTGGCCAGTGGCCTGTCCATGCCGGTGGGCTTCAAGAACTCCACCGACGGTTCCATCAAGGCCGCCGCCGATTCTTGTTTCGCGGCCGGCTTCGAGCATCACTTCCTGTCCATTAACTTGGACGGTCGCGTGATTTCCGCTGAGACCAAAGGCAACCCGGATTGCCATCTGGTTCTGCGCGGCTCCAGCCACGGCCCGAACTACGATGCCGAATCCGTACGTCAGGCTCTGGAAGACCTCAAGGTCTCCAAAGCGTCCGGCCCGAGCCAGCATGGCCTCGTCATCGATGCCGCCCATGGCAACTGCGGCAAAGACGAAAACCGCGAAGCCGAAGTCATCGAAGAGATCGCCGAGCGCCTGGCGCACGGCGAACAAGGCATCACCGGCGTAATGATGGAAAGCTTCTTGGTCGGTGGTCACCAAAAGCCGGCCCCGCTCGACCAGCTGGTCTATGGCCAGTCCGTCACCGACTCCTGCGTGCCGTGGGAGCGCACCAACGAGCTACTGCACACGCTGGCCGACGCCGTCACCGCTCGCCGCGCCGCTAAATAACTGTGCTATTGCAAAAAACGCTCACTGAGTAAGTCTCAGTGAGCGTTTTTTGCAAATGACAGTAAATATAGTGGTTTGTTCCCGTGACACCTTATCCTTGGGAGAGATACTGACCCAAGGAGAGATGTTATGCAGCAGCAGGAGGAAGCAGCACATTCGCTGCATCCGTTGCAAGTCGGGCCGCAGCCGTTGAACACCCCAGAAGAGCTTCGCGCCATTCGTCAGGCGATGGGGGAGGGAAAGAACCCGCTTGTTGCCACTGATGTGCCGCGTTGGGAAGATCAGGTGGGTGTCAGTCGTATCATCAACCGTCGCGTATTGGAGTTGGAGCCGCTGCCCACGCCCGCGCAAGTGCTCGCTGAGCTCCCGCTGACCGATCAGGCTCAGGAAATCGTCGCCTACTCGCGCGACGAAATCCGCGCATGCCTCTACGGCCAGGACGACCGACTGCTGGTCATCGTCGGCCCATGTTCGGTCCATGACCCGAAAGCCGCGTTGGACTACGCGCACCGATTGGCCAGGCTGAAGGACGAGCTCGGCGAGCAGCTGCTCATCGTCATGCGCGTGTACTTCGAGAAGCCTCGCACCACCATTGGCTGGAAGGGGCTGATCAACGACCCGGATATCGATGGCAGCCACAATATTCGTAAAGGTCTTCTGCTTGCGCGCAAGACTCTGCTTGGTGTGCTGAAGGAAGGATTGGCGGCCGCCACGGAATTCCTTGAGCCCACCAGCCCGCAGTTCATCTCGGACGCGGTGAGCTGGGGCGCCATTGGCGCGCGCAACACGGAAAGCCAGATCCACCGTCAGCTGGCCAGTGGACTTTCCATGCCGGTCGGCTTCAAGAACGCCACTGATGGCTCGGTGAAGGCGGCAGTGAACGGTTGCTTTGCCGCCGCCCAGCAGCACACGTTCTTCGGCATCGACCATCTGGGGCGTGCCTGCGCGGTCGAAACCCTTGGCAACCCGGACTGCCATGTGGTGTTGCGCGGCTCGATTCACGGCCCGAACTACGATGCCGAGTCCGTGGCCAAAGCCATGGAAGACGTACGCGCCGAAATGCCCGCTGAATCCGCAGCCTCGCATGGTCTGATTGTTGACTGTTCGCACGGCAACTCCGGCAAGGACGAACATCGTCAGGCCGAAGTCGTGCGCAATATTGCCAGCAGAATTGCAGCTGGCGAACAGGGCATTACCGGCATCATGATGGAAAGCTTTATTGAAGGAGGCAATCAGAAGGCCGCGCCGCTTGATCAGCTGGTCTATGGCAAGTCGATTACCGACAAGTGCATCAGCTGGGAAGATACCGAGGCCTTGCTGCGCGAGCTTGCGGAAGCCGTGGCCACGCGGCGTTGGCACTGAGTTGCGTCATCGGCTCTCGCGGGAGCAATGTAACGAAACGTCTGACTACCCCTCAGCCCGCCATTCGGCGGCCAGCTCCCCTGACAAGGGGAGCCGAACAGTCGTGAAAGGAACTTACGCATGGGTATGAAAACTGTAGCTATTATTGGAGCATTGGATGAGGAAGTGGCGCTGATCGCCAAATCGCTCACGCATGTGACGCACACCGCCAAAGGCAGTCTTGACATCGTGTCCGGCACGGTCGACTCCTTCGGCTCTGACGTCATCAAGGTTGCCGCAACGGTAGGCGGCATGGGGCTAGTCAATGCGGCCGCCACCACGCAGTTGCTGATTGACGAGTTCGTCCCAGACGCCGTGATTTTCAGCGGCATCGCCGGCAACCTCAACACCCACCTGCACATCAACGACGTGATGCTCGGCGGCACCCTGCGCTACCTCGACACTGACATGCGGCTCGTAGGCCAGTGGAAGCCCGGCACTGCGGACGCTCCGGTGGAGGAATTCCACTCTGATGACCGTCTGCTGGAAGTTGCCGACGAGGCGCTTGCCAATGCGGGCATTACCCACATCACCGGTATCATCGCCTCCGGCAACTACTTCGTGGACACGCCACAAAAGGTCGAAGAGGTCATTCGTCTCACCGGGGCTGACGCCGTGGAGATGGAAGGCGCCGCCGTGGCCCAGGTGGCCGCGCGCAACGATGTGCCCGCACTGGTGATTCGTGCTCTGTCGGACAACGCCGACACCGATTACGAGGTGTTCAAGGAGTTCGACATCTCCGAATACGCCGATACCGCCGCCCGTCTGGCTGTCGACATCGTCAAGCGCCTGTAATCGGCGGGGTGGCCCATCCCGCCATCCATGTTTTGGATATGATGACCACTATATGAGCGCTTTCAAACTATTGCTTATAACCTGAGCCATACTCGGTGCTCGGCACAGCGATGTGCGGGGTTCATCGCTGGGGCCACAAGCCGTACCAGTTCTTCTCCCGCATGCCAGTCGCTGTGCTCGATTCGTTAAGCGACGACAACACCGTCGCGAAGCATTGAATACACAATGCGCACGCTGCACTGGGGTTTATCTGCAGCATGAGGAGAGAAAAATGACTGCAAGTGCAACCGCGGCTGTGACCAAACCGGTGAAGAAGGATTCGGTTCCTGAGATCATCGCCGCTTCCATGGTCGGTACGGCCATCGAATTCTACGATAACTACTGCTATTCCATTGCCGCTGCTAGCTACTTCGGCATGATCTTCTTCACGGACGTCGCCAAGTCCAACCAGACCCTCGCCACGCTGATGGCCTTCGTGACCTTCGCCGTTTCGTTCCTTGCCCGCCCGTTCGGCTCCATGCTGTTCGGTCACTTCGGCGACAAGCTCGGCCGTAAGAAGACGCTGGTTATCGCCCTCATGACCATGGGTATCGCCACCTTCCTGGTCGGCTGCCTGCCCGGTTATGAGCAGATTGGCGCATGGTCCGTCGTGATTCTGTGCATCTGCCGTGCCTGCCAGGGCGTGGGCCTCGCCGGCGAATGGTCCGGTGCCGCGCTGGTCGCCACCGAAAACGCTCCGGCCGACAAGCGCGCCCTGTACGGTTCCTTCCCGAACCTTGGCGCCCCGATTGGCTTCTTCTGCGCTTACGGCCTGAACCTGCTGCTCGAATCCAACCTGAGCAAGGAACAGATGATTGCCTTCGGCTGGCGTATCCCGTTCCTGTGCTCCGCCGTGCTGGTAATCATTGGCCTGTACGTGCGTGCCCGCATGTCTGAGACCCCGGTGTTCCAGAAGGCCACTGAAGAGAAGCGCACCTCCAAGCACCCGCTACGCGACCTGCTGCCGTACTGGAAGGAAGTCGTGCTCGGCACCGTGGCCATGGGTATCACCTACACCCTGTTCTACGTACTCGGCACTTGGTCGCTGGCCTACGGCGTCAAGGGCCTGGGCTTCCAACAGGGCGAGTACCTGCTCATGCAGATGTGCTCCGTAGTGTTCTTCGCCATCTTCATCGTGGTCTCCTGCGTGTACGCCGACAAGGTGGGCCGCAAGAAGGTCATGATTGCCGTGACCGCCGCCGCCTTGGTGTTCAGCTTCTTCGTGCCGATGCTGCTCGTGCACTCCGCCGCCCACATCATGATCTTCCTGTGCGTCGGCTTCGTGATCATGGGTGGTTTGTTCGGCCCCTGCGGCGCCTACCTGCCTGAGCTGTTCCCGGTGCACGTGCGCTACTCCGGCGCCGGCCTGAGCTACAACCTCGCCGCCATCTTCGGTGGCGCATTCGCTCCGACCATCGCCCAGGCCCTGGTTGCCTCCAAGTTCGGCGTTGCCGGTGTGGGCTGGTACATGGCCATCATGGCCGCCCTCGCTCTGCTCGCTCTGTTCCTGATCAAGGAAAGCAAGGACAAGGACTACGAGCTGTAAATAGAGCTCCCCATATTATGCTCCCGCCAGCGGGAGCATTTTTGTTATGTCGTCCCACCAAAAATGAACAATAGGCGAACTTACGTAGTTTGGGCATTTTACTACGCCTTGCACGTTTTACTCTGGAAATCATGGATATCTGGCAGATCATCGTGATTGTGGTGCTCGCCGCGCTGATACTGGCGTGGGTTGCCGTCATCGCCTACAACAAAGGCCGCGTTTCAGGCCGGCTTGCCGCCGAACAGGACCTGTCCGGCGACGAGGATACGCATTCTCTATTCGGTGATGATGCGCCCGTGCGCCCCACCGAGCGTCGCCTGATTGAAGTCCTGCCCGAAGCCCTGATCGTCACCGACCGCAACGGCCTGGTCCAATATTCAAGCCCCGGCTCAGTGCCATTCGGCCTGGTCTCCGGCGACCGACTCAGCTCGTGCGAAGTCGAGGACATCCTCACCCAGGCCGCCGCCGACGGTGGCGTGCGTGAGCGTGAGGTTCGACTGCCGGTCAATCGCAATTCCTATCCGTCCTCTAATGGCCGAGGACTGGAGGCCGGCCAGTCACGCCCGTTCAACACGCTGTATTTGCGTGTGCGCATTGGCGATATCGGCGATGACCTGTACGCCATCTTCATCAACGACATGTCCGAGCAGCGCCGTTTCAAGGCCGTTCGCCGTGACTTTGTGACCAACGTTTCGCATGAACTCAAGACTCCGGCCGGTGCCATCTCGCTACTGGCTGAAACCGTGACCGACGCCGCCGATGATCCGGACGCCGTACGGTATTTTTCCGGCCGTATCTCCAAGGAATCCGCGCGCCTGACCGAACTGGTGCATCATCTTATCGACTTGCAGAAAGCCCAAAGCCCGCAAAGTGTGATTGATGCGCGGCGCATTTCCGCGCTGGATGTGGCACGCGCCGCCATCGCCGCCAATCAGACCCAAGCCGGCTCCCGCCATGTGGATATCCGACTGAGTGTCAACGGACAGTCAGTGCCCACGAAGGTCGAGGAGTTGGCCGATGGCGAAGGTTCCTTGGAAGAATCAGGCAGCCCAGCCACGAGCGGTCCGATGATCAAGGCCGACAAAGAGGCCATGCAAACCGCCGTCAAGAACCTCGTAGAGAACGCCATCCATTACTCGCCCGAACACACCACTGTGGCGGTCGGCGTGGGGGAGCGCGATGGCAAAGTCACCATTCGCGTGGTCGATCAGGGCATCGGCATCCCCGCCAAATCATTGGACCGCATTTTCGAGCGGTTCTACCGGGTCGACCCGGCCCGTTCGCGCGAGACCGGCGGTTCGGGACTCGGCTTGGCCATCACCAAGCACTGCGTGCAGGAGAACGGTGGTCGGATTTCGGTCTGGTCGCGTACGGGGGAGGGGTCGACGTTCACCATCGAGCTGCCGGCCGCCCCGGATGAGGATGACGACGAGGCCCGGCCGGACGAGTCGACACAAGCGTAGGGCCTTGGTTGGTGCCCGATATGGTGCCATTCCATTGCCACACAATCACACGGTGGGCGAGGTGCGCACACCGCGCGTAGCCCAATTACGCAATTACGTACTTTCAGGAAACAGCAGGCTAACGGAGAACAAATGGTTACGATAGTGTCGGAAAACTTTGCGCCTATGCGCACGGGAACATACCCAAGAAAGGCTACTATGACACGTATTCTTATCGTCGAAGACGAGGAATCCTATCGCGAGCCGCTGGTATACCAGCTCACACGCGAGGGGTACGACGTGTCCGCCGCCGCCACCGGTGAGGAAGGTCTGGAACTGTTCACCAAGGGCGGCATCGATTTGGTGCTGCTTGATTTGATGCTGCCGGGCATTGACGGCACTGCACTGTGCCGTCGCATTCGTGAGCAGAGCCGTGTGCCGATTATTATGCTCACCGCCAAGAGCGCCGAAATCGATAAGGTCGTTGGCCTTGAGATTGGTGCGGACGATTATGTGACCAAGCCGTACTCTTTCCGTGAGCTGCTGGCACGTATTCGTGCCGTGATGCGTCGCAATCAGGCCACTGCCCGGGCTTCCGGCACTGTGGATGACGATATTCCGCTGGTGTGTGGCGATATCGCCATGCAGGTTGGCCAGCATCAGGTCACCGTACGCGGCGAAACCGTGTTCTTCCCGCTCAAGGAATTCGAACTGCTCGAATACCTCATGCAGAACAAGGGCCGTGTGATGACGCGTCACCAGCTGATCGACCGCATCTGGGGTTCGGATTATGTGGGCGACACCAAGACGCTCGACGTGCATGTCAAGCGCGTGCGCTCCAAGATCGAGGAAGATCCGGCGCACCCCAAGTATCTGACCACCGTGCGCGGTCTCGGATACAAGATCGATACTCCCGCGGAGTAAATGGAAGGCGGCCTTCGGGTCGCTTTTTTTGTTGTGGATCGTGGGCTCGCCGCAGGCGAGTCCGCTCCAAAAACTACGTAGCCTCAACGTAGCCCATAA
Organism: Bifidobacterium sp.; assembly: GCA_022739095.1. GTDB lineage: Bacteria > Actinomycetota > Actinomycetes > Actinomycetales > Bifidobacteriaceae > Bifidobacterium. Next base: position 4,146 of record JAIJEI010000013.1, on the reverse strand, counting down.
ACATCCAAGTGTTCATCTTCTGTTTACTGATTTCGGTTTTGGGTCCTTGAAACCACCAATACGCTTGTAATTGTCATGAATTGACCGGGCAGCGCCGAGCCGCCTGCAAATAGTTGATAGAGGGATTAAGTAATAATCATGCAGAAGAACATCCTCGTTCGCTCCATTGCCGCTCTGTCCGGCATTGTGATGCTCGCTTCCGTGGCCGCCTGCGGCGATAACACCGCCACCACGACCAACAACAGCTCCTCCTCCGATTCCACTTCCAAGTCCACCCCGATCTCCGGCAACTTCTCGGGCGCCGGCGCCTCCTCTCAGCAGGCCGCCGTTGAAGCCTGGATCGCCGGCTTCCAGGGCACCAACCCTGAAGCCAAGATCGCCTACAACCCGTCTGGTTCCGGCGCTGGCGTGCAGACCTTCCTGACCGGTGCCACCGCTTGGGCCGGCTCCGATAAGGCTCTTGCCGATGACGAAGTTGAGCAGTCCAAGTCCGTGTGCGCTGAAGGCACCGCCTTCGATGTCCCGGTCTACATCTCCCCGATCGCCGTGGTCTTCAACCTCAAGGGCATTTCCGATGCCGGCAAGCACGTCAATATGGACGCTGCCACCATCGCCAAGATCTTCGACGGCAAGATCACCAAGTGGAACGATCCGGCCATCGCCGATCAGAACAAGGACCTGAAGCTGCCCGACACCGCCATCACCGTCGTGCACCGCTCCGATAAGTCCGGCACCACCCAGAACTTCGTCTCCTACTTCAAGGACGTCACCCCTGACAACTGGACCTACGACCTCTCCGAGAACTGGCCGAACGAGGTTGGTCAGGGTGCCAAGGGTACTTCCGGTGTGATCTCCACCGTCAAGCAGGCCGACGGCACCATCGGCTACGCTGACTTCTCTCAGGTCGGCGACCTGGGCACCGTGGCCGTCAAGGTCGGCGACAAGTACAACGAGATTTCCGCCAAGGCCGGCTCCAAGGTCATTGAGGACTCCAAGCAGGACGACACCGTCAAGGGTGACAACCGCATCGTCATCAAGATCAACCACGCCACCGAGGCCGAGGGAGCCTACCCGATCGTCCTGGTCTCCTACGACATCGTCTGCCCGGCCTACAAGGACACCAAGCAGGCTGAGTTCGCCAAGGCTTGGCTGACCTACGTGACCTCCGACGAGGGCCAGAAGACCGCTCAGAATGCCGCCGGCACCGCTCCGCTGCCCGCCTCCCTGAAGTCCGAGATCACCAAGTCCATCGAGGCCATCAAGACCAAGTGATGGCGTCGGCCCGCAAGGGTCGTGTGGATTGGACCTGACAACTGAACGATAGACTGTAGTAGTAAGAGCAGTCGCCGCCAACTTTAAGCTGCAGTCGTAAACCATACGGCTGCGGCTTAAAGCGGGTCAGGACCCGAACGGTTTGGCAACGTCACAGACGAAAACCGCGCCACTTGAATACTTGATAACCACCCTATATAAGGAGAATCCGTGAGTTCGCAAGACAAAACGGCTGTGCAGCCAGTTGGCGGCAAGACCGCCGACAAGGTGTTTCGCGGTGTGGCATACGCCTGCGGCATCCTGATCCTGGTTGTACTTGCCGCTGTGTTCCTGTTCCTGTTCTTCCGCGCCTGGCCACTCATCGGTGGCGATCAGGCCGCCAACAGCCAGACCGTGTCCAGCTTCACCGGCGGCAAGGCCAGCAGCTTCTGGGGCTACGTGCTCCCGCTGTTGTTCGGTACTGTGCTCGTGTCTTTGCTGGCACTGCTGATTGCCTTCTTCGTGTCCATCGGCATTGCGCTGTTCATTTCGCATTATGCACCTAAGAAGCTCGCCACCGCGCTGAGCTATGTGGTCGATCTGCTGGCTGCCATCCCGTCCGTTATCTACGGTCTGTGGGGCGGCCTGATTCTGGTGCCGGCCATCTACCCGTTCTGGAACTGGGTTGCCAACCACCTGGGCTTCATTCCACTGTTCGAGGGCCCGGCCGCCAACCCGTCGCGCACCGTCGCCACCGTGGCCGTGGTGCTCGCCGTTATGATTTTGCCGATTATCACCTCCATGTCCCGCGATATCTTCATGCAGACCCCGCGCCTGCACGAAGAGGCCGCGCTGGCGCTCGGCGCCACCAAGTGGGAGATGATTCGTCTGGCCGTGCTGCCCTTCGGCAAGTCCGGTATTGTGTCCGCCTCCATGCTGGCTCTCGGCCGCGCGCTTGGTGAGACGATGGCCGTGTTGATGATCCTGTCCCCGGGCCTCAACTACTCCATCAAACTGCTGCAGGCCTCGCAGAACCAGACCATCGCCGCGAACATCGCAGCACAGTACCCTGAAGCCAACGATCTGGGCGTCTCCACGCTGATTGGAACTGGTCTGATTCTGTTCCTGATCACGTTCGTGGTCAACTTCATCGCCCGTAAGCTTACCGAGAAAGCGACTGCGTGATGACTGCTGCTGAGAACACTGAAAAGACTCCGATGGACGGTGCTTCCAAGATCGATTTCGATCGTTTCCGCCCCACCCGTTCCTCCGTGCAGCGCCGCAAGAGCATGGATATCTTCATGTGGGTGCTTATCGCGCTGGCGTTCATTATCGCCTGTGTGCCGCTGGTCTCCCTGTTGTGGACCACTATCGTCAACGGCATCAAGCGTCTGAACCTCAACTTCCTGACCTACAACATGACCGGTGTGGTCGGTGGCAGCCAGACCCCGTCCGGTGGCTACGGCGGCGTGCTGCACGCCATCATCGGTACGCTGGAAATCACCGCTGGCGCTATGGTTATCTCCATTCCGATCGGTTTGATGTGCGCCGTGTATCTGGTCGAATACTCGAACCGCGGCGAGCTCGCCACCACAATCTCCCTGCTCGTCGACGTGATGAGCGGCATCCCGTCCATCGTGGCCGGCCTGTTCGCCTTCTCGATGTTCACGATTCTGCTGGGCCCCGGTACCATCAACGGTTTCGAAGGCTCCGTGGCTCTCTCCCTGCTGATGCTGCCCACCGTGGTCAAGTCCTGCGAGGAGATGCTGAAGATCGTGCCGAACGATTTGCGTGAGGCTTCCTTGGCTCTGGGCGTTACCAAGCAGCGCACGATTACCAAGATCGTGCTGCGCACCGCTCTGCCGGGCATCGTCTCCGGTGCCATTCTGGCCATCGCCCGCGTGATTGGTGAGACCGCACCGTTGCTGATGACCGCCGGCTACATCTCCAGCACCAACGTGAACCTGTTCTCCGGCCAGATGACCACCCTGCCGGTGTTCGTCTACCAGGAGTACTCGAAGCTCAGCGCGAACTGCCCGCCCAACGCCGACGCCACCTGCGTGACCACGATTCCGATGGAACGTGCGTGGGCTGCGGCTCTCGTGCTGATCGTCATCGTGCTGCTGCTGAACCTCATTGGCCGAATCGTGGCGAAGGTCTTCGCCGTCAAGACCGAGCGCTAAGCCAGTCGCTAAGCCTAAGCCTTAAGAACACAAGGAAATATAAGGAAACATCATGGGACAACGTATTGACGTCAACCACGAGAACATCTACTACGGCGACTTTCTGGCCGTGGAAGATGTGAACATCAACATCGAGCCGAACAAGGTCACCGCCTTCATCGGCCCGTCCGGCTGCGGCAAGTCCACCGTGCTGCGCACCTTGGACCGTATGCATGAGATCATCCCTGGCGCTCACGTCGAGGGCGAGGTGCTGCTCGAAGGCAAGAACCTGTACGACAAGGACGTGGATCCGGTGGCCGTGCGCCGCGACGTCGGCATGGTCTTCCAGCGCCCGAACCCGTTCCCGACCATGTCCATCCGCGAGAACGTGCTGGCCGGTGTGCGCCTGAACAACCACCACCTGGCCAAGTCCGACGCCGACGATCTGGTCGAGTGGGCTCTGCGCGGTGCCAACCTCTGGGAAGAGGTCAAGGACCGTCTTGACAACCCTGGCATCGGCCTGTCCGGTGGCCAGCAGCAGCGTCTGTGCATCGCCCGCGCCGTGGCCGTCCACCCGCAGGTGCTGCTCATGGATGAGCCCTGCTCCGCTTTGGACCCGATTTCGACCCTGGCTGTCGAGGATCTGATCAACGAGCTCAAGAGCGACTACACCATCGTGATCGTGACCCACAACATGCAGCAGGCCGCCCGTATCGCCGACTACACCGCCTTC
>JAIJEI010000173.1 GCA_022739095.1 Bifidobacterium sp. | reverse complement strand
GTGCCGTCGGAGTTACGGCGCGGACGCCTCATGTATTCAGAGCGCTTCTCCTCACGGTACTGGCGCTTCTCTTCCTGCGAAAACTCGCGGAATTCGCCGCCATGACGGTTGTTGTCGCGGCGATCATCGCGGCGGTCGTCCCTGCGGAAGTTGCGGCGATCGCTATCACGGCGATCGTTATCCCTTCGGTCATCGCGGCGGAAGTCACGACGATCATTGTCACGACGGAAGTCACGACGATCGCCATCGCGACGGTCGTTCCTACGGAAATCTCGGCGGTCGTCGTCGCGGCGGAAGTTGCGACGCTCACCATCGCGGTGGAAATCACGGTGGTCATCGCGGCGGAAATCACGACGATCGTTATCACGGTGCTGGTAGCACGGGTTCTCGTCGTTCTCGCCTTCGTGGGAACGGTAGCCGCCTTCGCGGCGCGGCTTGAAACCTTCACCGTCACGGCGCGGACCATTGCCGCGGTAACCGCCCTTGTGGAAGCCACCGGACTTGCCGTACGACTTGCGGTAGCCGCCGTGGCCCTCGCCATCACCATCACGGCGCGGCGCGTAACCCTCACCATCATCACGGCGGCGCGGCTTGAAGCCCTCACCATCGCGGTCACGACGCGGACGGAAGCCGTCGCCATCGCGGCGCGGACCGTTGCCGCGATAGCCGCCCTTGTGGAAGTCGCCACCCTTGCCGTACGACTTGCGGTAGCCGCCGTGGCCCTCACCGTCACCATCACGGCGGCGCGGCTTGAAACCTTCACCGTCATGACGCGGCTTGAAACCGCCCTTGCCGCGCGGCTTGAAACCCTTGCCACCGCGGTTGCCCGGTCGGCGATCGCCATACCCCTTATGGCCGCCGCCGTAGGACTTGCCGGAACGCTCGTTACCTTCTGCCATTACTTGTTTTCCTTAATTCGTTGTTGATTAACGGTTTTCCACGGCGCCGAGCGCCTTCTTGCCACGACGGATGAGCGCGAAGCGGCCGGCCAGGAAGTCGACTTCGGCCAGCACCTGCTCCTCATCCTCGATACGGTTGTTGTTGAGATACACGCCACCGGACTTGATGGCGCGGCGCGCCTCGGAAGCGGACTTGAACAGTCCGGCAGCCTGGGCGGCGTCGATTATGCGATCGCCGGGCTTGGAGACGGGGAAGACGTGCTCGCCGTTCTCGTCGACCACCTTGAAACCGTCGAGCACGGATTCCAGCGTTTCCTCATCGATGTCTTCGAGGCTGCCACCGCGTCCGAACAGCGCACCGGAAGCGTCGATGGCGGCCTGGGTAGCGGCCTCGCCATGCACGAAGCCGGTGACCTCCCAGGCGAGGGTCTTCTGGGCCTCACGCTTGCCGGGGTTGGTCTTGGATTCCTCGACCAGTCGTTCGATTTCGGCCTTGGGCAGGAAGGTGAACGCCTTCAGCAGGCTTTCCATCTCCACGTCCGGGCGGTTGATCCAGAACTGGTAGAACTTGTACGGGCTGAGCATCGTGGCATCAAGCCAGACGGCGTTGCCCTCGGACTTGCCGAACTTCTTGCCGGAAGCATCGGTGATGATCGGGCTGGTGAACACATTGACGTCCACACCGCGCACCTTGTGAATCAGGTCCAGGCCGGAGGTGAGGTTGCCCCACTGGTCGGAGCCGCCGAGTTCCAACGTGCAGTGGTATTCGTCAAACAGGTGGAGGAAGTCGTTGCCCTGCAGCACCTGGTAGCTGAACTCGGTGAAGGAGATGCCTTCCTCGGAGTTCAGGCGGCGGGCTACCGTGTCCTTGGCGAGCATGGTGCCCAGACGGAAGTTCTTGCCGACGTCACGCAGGAAGTCGATGACGGTCATCGAGGCGGTCCAATCGTAATTGGATACGAAACGCACGGCGTTCGCGCCTTCGGTGTCCAGAATGCCGCCGATCTGGTTCTTCAGGCGATCGGCCCAGCCGGCCACCACGTCCTTCGGGTTGAGCGTGCGTTCGCCGGACTGGCGCGGGTCGCCGATGAGTCCGGTGGCGCCACCGACCAGAGCAATCGGATGATGGCCCGCAAGCTGCAGGTGACGCATGTTGATGAGCTGCACGAGGTTGCCGATATGCAACGATGCAGCGGTGGGATCGAAGCCGCAATAATAGGTGATGGGCTCGCCGTTCAGTGCTTCTGCGAGTCGATCCCGGTCCGTGGACTGGGAAATCAACCCGCGCCATTCCAGTTCCTCAAGCAGGGTGTTGAAACCCGCTTCCTTGAAGTCGGTGACGTGAGCCATAGCTTGTCGCTTCTCCCTATCGAATTGTGAATGAGACTGCCCAATTGGGCACAGTCAAGTTTCGCAGAACATGGCGACAGTGCCGAACACCAGCCGAGCCGCGCGATTCAGTAAAACGCCTTATTCTAGCGGCGCGGGCCCATAAGTTCGCGCAAAGAGTCGATGACGTCCTGACGATCCGGCACCTGGAACTTCGGGAAGGACTTGAGCATACGCTTCTGCTGTGCGTTGATGACGCCATTGACGGCCCAGCGCAGACGCTCAACCGCATCCTGCGAAAGCTCACGCATCCTGTCGGATACCGCACTGGAGCCCCACTGCCACGTGCCACCGGCGCGTGCCGCAACATCCTGCACCACTTGAGCGAGGGAATCGAGCATCTGCTCGAATTCGAGCATGCCCGCAACCGTGACCGCCAGGTCGATGATGGTGATCAGGGCCAGTACCGTGACCAGCGTATGCAGCATCGGCAGCGGAATCATATCCGTGACCCGCTCGACATATGGCTGCGAACCAAGTACCACGCCCACACCGCCGAGGCCGAAAATCAACGCGCCGAGCAAGCAGACGCGGCCTTGGAGGTTGAAGCGGAAGTTCGAGTAATCCCACCAGCGGGCGTGGAACAGCTGCTCCATGACCCACGAGGTCGTGTATTCGAGTATTGTGGCGCCCACCATCGAAATCAGGAAGATGATGATCGGGTTATGTACGTTGCCGAGAATGGCGACGCCAAGTATCGCACCGGTGCCGTAAATCGGGCACAGCGGGCCGTTCAGGAAGCCGCGGTTGACCAAGCGGTGCTGTTGGCAGGAGACGAGAATGGACTCGTACATCCAGCCGACGAAACTGTAGAACAGAAACCAGAGGAAATAATGTTCGAGTGTGATGATCATCGACGGGCTTCGATCTCGGCGTAAGGCTTCGCGGCGGGCAACGCGCGCTTGTTGAACCGGTCGAGCGAGAAGGTTTCGGCGGTGGCGGAGCATTTGTCCGCCAAGGTGACAAGATAGCCTTCGATATAGCGCGGCGGCACCGGGGTCATCGGGAACATGTGGTTCTCGATGCTGTTGCGTTCGATATCGTTGAGCTTGAAGTCCTTCAGGGCATTGACCAGGGCGGCGTGGCCATGGGTGAAGCCATGCCACTGATGTTCGCCGTTGTCCCAGTCGTGCCAGTCATACAGGAAGTAATCGTGCAGGAGGGCCGCGCGAATCAGGGATTTGAGGTCGACGCGGTACCACAGGTGCGCGCGGTCGGCCATCCACACAGCCAGGCAGGCGACACGCACGGAATGTTCGAATGTGGTGACGTTGCCGTGCTGGTAGCAGCAGCGTTCGATCTGCATGTGGCGATGTTCGATGACCTCACGGCCGTACTTGGCGATCAGGCGTTGAATCTGCGTTCGGGTGAGCAGATGTCCCACGGTTTCGACCCTCCGTTCGGGTTGGTTCAGTGCAATCCCTTGTTGTGAATTACGATTACCCGACGATATTCAAGAATCCATCGAATAATACCGTGACCGATTGTAGGGCACACGTATGTCCGTGCACACTCATCCAAAAGAACGACAACGGGAACCGTTAATCGTGGTGGGTTTCAAGATAGTCGAGATAACCCTGAAAACCGCCATCGAGGCTTGCTACATCGTAACCGCGATCGGCAAGGATTTCAGCTACTTCCTCGCTCCACCATCCTTGAGCACAATAGACTACGACAGCTCGATCTGTGGGCACGGTTTTGAGCACATGGGCCAGAGGGTCGAGTGGTGCATTGATGGCACCTTCGACCGGGTGGGCGGCGAAGTCGGCTGGTTCCCTCAAGTCGAGCAGCGTGACCGTATTCGGGTCGAGCTTGGCAAATTCCGCCGGCGTGATGCGGCGGTACGATG
>JAIJEI010000172.1 GCA_022739095.1 Bifidobacterium sp. | reverse complement strand
CGGCAACGCAACGGCGCGGGCCAACAGCAGCACAGTCATCGCAATCAGATACGGGCTGCGTCCAGCCGGCACGGCGGCTAGCAGCAATAGCGCCACATGCCACACCCACGAAGCCGCCACGTACGAACGCTTCCCGCGTTCCCGGATCATGGTTTTGACCACCAAAACCGACCCATACTGCGTCAACGTAAACAGTGCGGTGGCAATCAGCCCATTCATGGGCAATGAACCCGCGGGCCACCAAGCGTGAAGGTCGAATATCTGGCTCAAATCCGGCATATTCCGAATCGCGGCGCGCGCGTCGGCGGCATCAGCGGCTGCGCACGAGGCCTGTACTGCGTTGAGGGGAATAACACATGCCGTCTCAACAGCGCTGCCAAACGACGCGATCACCGTGGCCATGGCCGACGCGGCAATCACCGACACGGCATTGCCCCACAGCGAGCGGTCCTTCCTCAGCCACGAGGACAGCATCGACAGCGCAACCAGCACTATATATAAAGGAGCCCAACGCAAAATACCGGTATGCGTAATCAGGAATGGCAGGCCGATGACGACAAGCGCCACGGCATAAGTGAGCATCGGCGGCAGATAACGGCGTGAAAAGTGCGCTTTAAACCAGTGCGCGGCGCCGAACTGCACGCAATAGCACACGGCCCACGTCACCAATAGCCAGAGCGTATCAAGATTAGGCCCGCCGATGAAGAAGCCAGCCACAGCGGGCAGCATAACCATTACCCATGCGCCAGGCTGATTGTCGAGCCAATCGCGTCTAAGAGTCTTGCGTCGTGCGGTCATAAGCGTCATACTATCGCAGCGAATGGTTCTCAGTAAGAGAAGTGTGAGACTGACATGTTGTCAATCGAACATGGGGCATGATGAAAACCTCGTGTTTACGACATTGTGCAGTATGTGCGATTGATCGAAAATGTGTATTTGGCTCACACTTTTTGCTGGGGGACGATTATTGTGTGAGCCCTAGCCTCAGTGAGTATCGCCCTCGGCGCTGGAAATGGCCTCGGCTATCGGATCTTGGCTGAAGTCGTGGTTGCGATAATCAGGGTCGTCCACCGGCAGATGTTGCACCAAGGTATCGAACACCTGACTGTAGATTTTGCCGCGCTCAAGCACCGCATCGAGCACATGGCCGCCGAACGTCTTGTCGTCGGACAGGAAGTGCTCGTGGAATCCGGCCACGGCCGCGCCGTGGAACATCACGGGGGAGAAGTACCCGAGTATGGTGCCCTTGACGTCGTGGCGCAGGAACACGGCCTGCCGGTCGGCCACCTCCACCAGCGTGGGGTAGGGTGCCTGCTGCTTGATGACCGCGCGCGTCTTGATGAAGTTGAACGTGCCGCGCACAATTACCGAAAAGAACGTGTTCGCGCGGCCGTTCGCCTTGACGATTTTCTTGTTCAGCTCCTCAAGGCCGATGTCTTCGCGCTCGCACTGATATTGGAAGGCGGCCCTGTGACTATTGGCGAATGGCATGGTGAAGTCGTCCGGCACGCGTTCGGCCACACCGGATTGGCCTATCTTGTATGCCACGCCATCCAGGATGATGAGCTCGCCGTCCAGGCCCTCGCCGGTGCCGATGTCGGTGTCGCCATGCTTGAGCAATTCGCCGATGGTGGTGGTGCCTTCCAGCAGCCCCGGCACGAGTAAGGCCAGAGTGCCGTGCTGATACAGCACGTTGGCGCCGTGCTCGCGAATAGGTTTGATGTTCTTTGCCAGTGATTGTGTCACGTCGCTTAGCGTAACGCGTACCATTACCGGTCACCATCGAACGGTTCACATTTTCGCGTGATTTGTGACACGCGTGGGCGAGTGGACGATTCTGGTTTTGTCGGCGGCCACCCATTCGTAGCAGCCGGCCTAATTCGTATCGAGTCGTTTGATTTCTTTACCGTCCTGGATGGGTGCTGCCCGTCGAATCGGGGCGACGTGAACGTGAATAGCTCGACCGCGACCTCGGCTCCGGGCGTCATCGGCACCATGGTTGCAGCCCAATGTGGATAACCTCATAAGCTAGAACCACATAGGTCGTTTCAGCTGGACAAGCGAATTCATACCCCTTTAGCGTGAATTCATGAGACGAAATATTGGTTTGGAGCGGGAGCTGGACGAAGCGCAGTCGCGCCGTCTGTGCCTGTGGTCGGCGAATAAATCGCGGCAGCGCACGTTGGCCCGGCGTGCCGAGGCTGGCGAATTGCAATGTGTATATAAAGGCATGTATGCACGCCCGGCATATTGGGCGGGCCTTGGCGGCATCGAGCGATACCGGCACATCATTCGTTCGCTTGCCGCTATGCATCCGCAATGGGTGTTCTGTGAAATGACCGCCGCCGCCATGTACGGGATCAATGAATCCACGCGGCACATGAAGCTGGTGAATATTGCGGTTCAACGGGGTGGCTGTCCACGCGATTATGGGCTGGTTCGCCATCATTATATAAAGAAGGTGCATAGCCAGATTATTGATGGAGTGCGTGTGACGCCGTTGGGACGCACCGTCTTTGACTGCATGCGTAAGCAGGCCTTTCCTGACGCGTTGGCGATTGGTGAAGCGATACTGCGAAGACGCATAATGACTAAAAAAGCGATACGCCAGGAATTCCAGGCTCTCTCTGGCAGAGGAAAGGCCGCGGCAATGCGGGCGTTGGCCCACGTTACCGGGAAGACTGAAAACGGTGGTGAAGCCTATTCACTCGGAGTCATTATTGATGAGCGATTTATGGAGCCTGCTCTGCAGAAGGAAATCGTGTATCCCTTTGATCTTAGACATCGCGACCGGGTGGATTGCGCATGGCATACGCCGGATGGGCGTCTGATTGTTGCCGAGTTGGATGGTCGGGTGAAGTACCGGGATAAAACGATGTATCGAGATGGAGATTTGTCGGCGACGATTATCGCGGAGAAAGAACGTGAAGAACGTATCCGCCTGGTTGCCGATGAGGTGGTTCGCTTCTCCTTCCGCGAGGTTGCGGAACGGACTCCACTGGTGCGCAAGTTGATAGCAGCTGGTGTGCCTAGGACTGGCATGTAATTGAAAGATATGCAAGGACATGGTGGCATGTGCTGGAATTCTTATTCGGAGTTGTGGCTTTTTATGCCTCTAGTGCTCTTGGGATTTGGGTGTATTGCTTGGCCTGTCGTGGAGCGAGGTATCGATTGGTGTTCTGTGGGGTGGATTTGGGTATGTTGCTCGGCCCGCTACGGAATGGGGAGTCGATCGGTGCCTTGTGGGATGGAATCCAGTAAGAGGCGATAGCGCTTTATGACACCTAAATGTATGCAATACATATTGACGGAGGTCAAATGGGCAAGGGATTGCATACATAAGGCGTTGTTTTATGGGCTCATAATCGTGGGTCCGATATGTGCCATCGGGTTTGCATGCATATAGGGCCTTTTGCTGAGCCACATTTGCATGCATAAGGTGTCGATTAAGAAGATTGCATGCAATAAAGGCCTATTAACAGACAAAATTCGACTCCTTATAGTGCCGAAATGCATGCAACCCCGGTAAATAGTGCCGAATGGCATGCAATGTGGTGTGGTGCGGTACGGTGGCGCGGCATATGGGAACAAAAAACACGAGATGAAGAAATGGTTTACCCGCTAAGTCGCAAACGAGGGGGACTCGATGGTTCAGGTCTGCGGAATCAGGGGAGGAGGCAGGCGGTTCGGTTGATTGTCTGTGACCGGCCTCTCGGTGATTTGTTTGTGGCTGGCACTGACCGAGGAACCATGTTCCGAGGTGACAGACAGAGGAATACAGGTAAACCGATGAATTATCTGTGACTGAGCTTTCGGCGGATTGTCCGTGATTGACCATGCGGCGTTTTGTCTGTGGCTGGCACTGACAAGTTATGTTCCGAGACAACATAGCGCAGATAGGAGAGCCGGACGATACGGTTGCTGCTTTCGATGACGTCGAAGTAGTCACCAACGTGAGGCGGATGGGTAATGGATGGTGACGGATAAATGGATGGTGGTACGGGCGGGTAATGGATAGGTAAGGGGCAGCAAACGACACGCCCGAACTCCACTGTCCCACCTCAATGCTTGAATAAACAAGTTGCCTGATTTGGGCTCGCAAATTGGAATTAAAAAAGCGAGCGCGGGCCGGGAGCCACTTCAAGTGAAG
>JAIJEI010000171.1 GCA_022739095.1 Bifidobacterium sp. | reverse complement strand
TTGGCGAGGATTTCGGCGGTGCAGCAGATGATCGGCGCGTCCGCGTTGATGTGGCTGTCGCCGGTGATCATGCCGACGTTGTCGCGGCCGAACACTTCGACCAAGTCGAAGAACTTCTCCGACACCAGCGCCTTGATCGGCGCGGTGTAATAGGAGCGACGGCCGGTGCACAGGGCGGCGAAGTGCATGCCGAGCGCCACCAGCGATTTGCCCGAACCGGTCGGGGTATTCAAAATCACATGGTCGCCGGCCAGGAGGTCCATAATGGCCTCTTCCTGATGCGGCCATGGTTCGATGCCCTTGACGTCTTCCACCCAGCCGAAGAATCGTTCGTAGATGTCGTCGGCCGTGAGATTCCGTTCGCGTTCGTCGCCGTCCCATTCGGGGGCCAGCCGCCCCAGGGATCCGTATTCCTTCTCGTCAGTCATAATGCCCAGTCTACCTAGTGGCCTATTCCGACGGCACGAGCCATCCTCCATCACTACACGGCACATCCCGCCAGCGGGCGGAGCCATGCGAAGAGCCGTGCCATGCACTTGGCTCCGCCAGCGGGAGGATCGCTCACGCCAACCGGCGGCGCACCTCGTCGGGATCCACCTCGGGTTCGAGGGGCGGCCAGGTCATGTTCATGTTCTTCAAGGTGGTGCGCAGCAGTTCGGAGACCACTGCTCGCGAATACCAGCGGTTATCGGCCGGTACGAGGTACCAAGGCGCGGCCGCCGTGCTGGTTTTCTCGAACACCTCCTGCCAAGCGAACATGTACTCATCCCAGCGGTCGCGGGCCTCGAGGTCGGAGATGTCGAATTTCCAGAACTTGGTGGGATCGTCCAGCCTCCCGAGGAAGTGTTTTTTCTGTTCTTCCTGGCTTACCACGAAGAAAATCTTGAGGATAGCGCATCCGCTGGCGGCCAGTCCACGTTCGAAATCGTTGATCTGGTCGTAGCGGGCACGCCATACGTCTTCGGGATAGGTGCCATAGACGTGCGGCATGACCACATCTTCATAATGGGAGCGGTCGAATACGGCAATCCACCCCGGCTTGGGCAATTCACGCTTCACGCGCCAGAGGAAGTCGTGGTCGAGCTCCTCGGCCGTAGGCTTGCCGAAGCCATGGTAATGGATGCCCATCGGGTCACCTTGGCTGAACACGTGGCGCACGATGCCGCCCTTGCCGGAGGCATCCATGCCTTGCAGCACGATGAGCAGCCGCCGTGTCGAGCCTTTGACGCCATTCGCGTACATGAGCCGCTGGTATCGGGCGATTTCGGAGGAGCTGATCGAAATGAACTTCTCGGCGTCCTCTTTATTGCCGTCGAATCCGGGAGTGGAATCGCCTTCGACATCAGTGACCTGCATGCCGTGGTGGAACATAAGACGTTGAGCGGGCGGCAACGACCATACGGCGCTGAGCAGTTCACTGGATTTCGCCGCGCGCGCCAATCGTTCGGGCACGCTGACACTGGAGTCGATGGTGTCTATGCGATCCGACGCGAGCTGTAATACCTTGTCGATCCGTCGATCGGTTTTGGATTCCCTTCCCTTGCCGTTCTTGTTGTTCTTTCCTGAGGATTTTCCGGCTGTACCCCACTTGCCGGCCTCTTCAGGCTTGTTGGTTCTGTCGTCGTCCTTGGCCATGCTCCCGATTGTACGTCTTACAACTCAGGAGACCTAGCAACGTAGCGACATTCACATTTCACTTGTTACTGCAAATCTATAGGTATGCAGTCGTTCGGACCGTAATTGTTGGCTTTGCACCAATTCTAAGCCTCATCCGTCGACTCGAAGACCTCACCGGCAAGAATCACATAGTATTTGTCGGAATTGCTGCTGTAGGTGGGCCAGTCACCCGACCAGATAAGCAGTACGTTTGAATTCTTGCCACTGTCGTAGATGCACTGGCCCTTCACGTCAACGTCTGTGGAGCCGGTGTTCTTCAGCTCGACCCAATCGCAACGCTTGTTATCCGGATCTTCGGCGTTTTTCGTATTGCAGGCATAGACCTCGTTGATGATTACGGATGGTTTGGCAGCCGTGTTCTGTTCGGCAGTGGTTACTGCTGAAGCTGGTTCTTGGATTTGCGTCGAACCGTCCGTATTCCGCCGACAATCGCGATTACAGCGGTACCGATAGCTACGCTGATCAACGCCGGTCGTTGCGCGGCATGGAGGGTGGCGAGATCCGGCCCGGCCGCAATGGCGCTGTTTTCACCCGCCGAGCTATCCGACGCCGGGTGATTGCCCGCGTCGGCGTACCGGGCATTGACCACACTCGGGCCGGTAAGCGCCACCTGGTCGGCGGTCTCAACCTTGGCCACATCGCCGTGCTTATCCAAGGTGACGCGAGCGCACAGGGCTTTGGCCCAGTTGATGCGCTGCCAGCCGTCGCTCGATTGCCATAGGGGGTATCCGGAATCCAAGGCAGTGGCTTTCAAGATTGCATTGCGTTGGTCGGCGTGCAATTGCGGATAGGCTAGGCGCAGCACGTCCGCCGCCCCGCGCGGGGCCACGAAATCAGCGCCGGCTTGTGCGGTGTTTTGCAGGAAGGTGTAGGTAAGGCGTGCGGTGTAGACGCGCACGGCCGAGGCTTGGTCCGCGACCGGCTCGGTGGCCACCGGGTCCAGAAAATCGTTGGTGTAGCCACCCGAACCAAAGGCCTTGGTGTTGGCGATGCAGGCGGCGAGGGTGGTACCATGGCCGTCCGAGGCACAGCGGGACACCAGATAGTCTCGCAGCTGCCGGGACGCGGGCACGATGGACGAAGCGAATTCGTTATGCCAGTACTGCCCGTTCTGGGCGGATGCGCCAATGCGCCCGCCCATGATGTCAAGCGGATAATGCACGCCGAGCACGATGCGGTTGTTGCCGGCTTCCGAGGTGCGGGCCATGATTTGCGGCGCAAGTTCGGGAATCATGCCGGCCAGCGCGATGCCCCACGAATAGGCACCGGTGGTATGACCGGAAGGGTAGGAACTGTTTTTCTGCAAGTTCGAGTAGCCGGGCACATGCTCAAGCCATGAGGGCGATTGTTTGATATCGAGCGTGGCGGGCAGTCCGGCGAGATCGTTGGTGCCGCCGTAGCTGCTTTCCGCACGGTTCAGATAGGGGCGCGGGTGCATGGCCGCGCGCTTTGAGGCGTAGGTGGAGGCCACGTTAAAGGAGAAGATATCGGCGACGGCGTTGAGTTTCCCGGATTTGAGCCCTTCGCTCATATATTTGCCAAGCACCGGGCCGAGCGCGTCCGGCATAGTCTCCTCGGCTTGCAAATCGGAGTCGACGAGCGCACGCTTGCGTTGGGCGTTCAGTCCATCCTTATCGAGACTTTCGGCGGCTTTGTGGTTAATGGCCACGGCCAGATCTTCGTCGAGCTTCATGGTATCGGCGTCGAGCACCCTGCCACCATGTTCGGCATCGGTGGGGGCCTGCCAATAGTTCTTTTCGTAGTCGGAGAGCAATGCCACCCAATCCGGGTTGGGCAGCTGGTCGGCCTGTGCGATTGCTGGTGCGGCGGCCAGCGTGGCCGCCAACGCCAGCGGCGCAATGGTCGCAAGAGCAAAAACGGAGGATAGGTGCCGGAACATCTTCATATGTTCCAACCTATCCTCCGTGAAGGCTACGTAGCCGGAGCCCAGTCAAACACTCAGTAAATTCTTCGTGCCGGCTTAGCGGCGATTGAGCCGGTCTCCTCTGGCGCCAGTCGGCCATCTCTGAGGGCGACGTTGCACGAGGACTCCCCTCAGTCGCCTACGGCACCAGCTCCCCTCGGAGGGGAACTAAGATATCTCAGTCCTTTGGCTTGTCCTCAGGCTTTTGAGACTCCGGGAATTCGCCGGTTTCCGGGTCAACCTGCGACTCGGGATGGGTGGCGTCATATCCCTGTTCGTAGCGGGTGCGCCGCCAGTTACGAATCGAGGCGTTGGTGCCACGGTGATGCACATGGTACTTGCGCGGCGCACCGCCCAACGGCAGCTCCTCGACCTCCTTGGCCACAGCGATCTGGTTGACATTGGACGGGTCGCCGGCGGCGATCGGCGCCAACGGCTCAGGCTCGGCAGGTGCGGCCGTACGCTGCTGCATGCGCGAGGGCAGCCACTCGGCGAGCCTCGACAGCAGCCAGCAGGCGACGAAGTAGATCACCGCAGCCATGACCAGCGTCTGCAGGATGTTGAAGTACATCGAGCCGAGTCGGCGCGATTCCTGCAGCAGGTC